>NZ_DBMACV010000023.1:0-44317 GCF_057861905.1 Phocaeicola sp.
GATTATTGTTTGTAATACTTTGTAATTGAACACTATAAAGTTACAACAATTTTCGCTAATCACCAAATTTACAAATAGTTATAATTCATCGAACTCACGTTCCTTAAATATTATACCTATTATACCTTTTAAAAGCCATTCTATTCGATGGTGCAAAGTTATTCAGGTAAGGAAGAAGAATCAATCACCAAAATTTGGTATTTGTCGGACTGAATTTTCCGGATATAGCTAAAACAGCAATACCTAAATGTTGGTATTATGCTGTTTTAGTCGAATACTTTGAAGGTATATCCTTGTGCCAGCAGCCACTCTATAGAGCGGGGAAGGGCGTATTTCATACGTGGTTCCGACTTGATAGAATCGTGGAAAGTGATGATGGATCCGTTGCGGACATAACGCTTTACGTTTTCGAATACCTGTTTTCCATTTAAACGCTTGCTGTAATCGCGGGTCACCAGATCCCACATCACAATGCGGTATTTCCTTTTTAGCACCATGTATTGCAGCCACCGCATATGTCCGTGTGGAGGGCGGAATAAATCTGTATGCAGATATTCGTTGGCTTTATCAGTATTGGCAAGATAGTTTTTGCTTAAGAATTCAAATCCTCTGATATGGTTGAATGTATGATTCCCGATGCGGTGTCCTCGTTCTACTACCATGCGGAACTCTTCAGGATGCTTGCGTACGTTGTCGCCTACCATAAAAAAGGTAGCCTTAATACCATATTTGTCGAGCAAGTCGAGAACCCATGGTGTTATTTCGGGAATAGGTCCGTCGTCGAATGTCAGATAAACAGATTTTTCATTCTTGTTCATACGCCATAATGCACTTGGGTATAGCAGGCGTAATATCTGGGGTGGTTGTTCTATTAGCATGATTCTGATGTGCCACGAAAAAGAAAATCACAGAGGGAACAGCTTATAAGGTTACAAGTTCTGTCCCTCTGTGGTTTTATGAAATAGTGTTATATTATAATCTTTATTTACTTTCCGGATGTGTACTACCTACACGGCGTTCCAGTAATTGATAAAGTTGCTCGAACTTCTGTGCATAATGAGCAGCCGATTCCAGTTCCTTGCCAGTCTTGGCATCTTTCAGATTTGCCAGAGATTTGCATACGTCATCCAGAATATAGAAGTGACGCATACATTCTTCGTACGAGCCGGCAAAACGTTCTTCGTCAAGGCTCAGATACCAGCTTGCATACTCTACAGAATTGTTTGCCAATTGTTCAAGTATATTTTCTGCTTTTTTGGTCTGTCCCAATTGAGCATAATCGTCTGCCATTTCCTTCGAGCTGCTATAAATATAGTCGTGACGAACGGTCGTACTAGGAATAACCTTTTCGCAGTAGTCCAACACTTTTAGTGCTTTATCTGCCTTGCCTTCTTTTATCAGTTGGCTGGCAAGCTGGACAAACAAGCGGCGATGTGTATCACACATTCGGAGTACCGTTTCATCCAGATAAATATCAGGATTGTCGATACCGCCAAACTTAAATTTGGTCATCAGGTTGGTGTACATCTTTTCGCTATCGATACGGCGTCCTAACTTGACATTATCGAAAGGAGTGATACGATAAGCAAGACCTTCCTGCAAGAAATTGTTTGTCAGATTCAGCTGATTTTCGGTTCCTACTGTGATAGCCATATACATCGGACGTTCCCAGTTGGTATTAGCAAGCATTTCCAGCATCATCAATTCGCTCTTATATAACAGACGTTTACCTTTCAGCGAAATAGTCATATAATCAGGAATTGAATCAGGAGTCAGCATACCGGAGCGTTTGATAGCTTCTTTATCCAGTTTGATAACAATACTGTCTGTCGGAATCATCTGTAAACCTTCTTTCGGCGAGCGTACCCAGTATTTCAGGATATTCTTCAGTTCGTACGGGTTATCACCAAATTCTTTCTTGGCTTCTTCCGGATTTTGCTTGTAGAAATTGTTTATAGTTTCCATTGCTTCCGGACGTACATATACAGCTTCGTTGTGTCCTTGTACATAATCTATACGTTCCCAGTTGATAGGAACCGACGGAGAATCGTAAGCTGGACGGCGCATCTGGTCGATGTACCAGTCTGTTTGCAGGTAACTGAGGTTACATACACGTACATCGGTGCGGAATCCTTCTGTTTCCTGATTATACCAGAGCGGGAATGTATCGTTATCACCGTTGGTGAATATAATCGGGTTACCTTTGTCCTGTACGGTGCTCAGGTAGTTCTGTCCGAAATCACGGCAGGTATAACGTCCGCTACGGTCGTGATCATCCCACGTCTGACTTACCATCTGTACAGGTACCAGCAGGCAGACGATGCTTGCCAAGATTGCTGCCGGTTTTTCGCTCATACGCTTGCTCAGCCATTCGGAGATAGCGGCTACACCCAAACCAATCCAGATAGCAAAGGCATAGAACGAACCTGCGTATGCATAGTCACGTTCACGCGGTTGCTGAGGTGTCTGATTCAGATACAGAACGATGGCAAGTCCTGTCATAAAGAACAGGAAGAAAACAATCCAGAACTGCTGTATGCCTTTCTCTCCTTTGTATGCCTGCCAGAATAGACCAATCAGTCCCAGTATCAGCGGCAGACAATAGAAGACGTTATGACCTTTATTGTTCTTCAAGTCGGATGGTAACAGACTTTGGTCACCTACAAGATACTTGTCGATGAATGAAATACCTGTAATCCAGTTACCATGTTCTATTTCTCCTTGTCCCTGAATGTCATTCTGACGTCCTGCGAAATTCCACATAAAGTAACGCCAGTACATATAGTTCAACTGATAAATAAAAAAGAACTTGATGTTATCCCATTGTGTCGGAATCTTGACCATCAGCATTTCTCCACACTGGTCGTAAGGAACTTGGCGTCCTTCTACTCCTCCCAGCCAATCTTCGTAAGCCTTGGCGTGATCGGAACTCCACATACGTGGGAAAAGCATGTTCTGTGCATACTTATATTCCGTTTTATTACGTACAACCTCGTAACTGTCTTTTTCATCCGGGCGCTCTTTTTCTTTGCGCTGGTATACCGGTGCACCTTCGGTCATATCGTAAGTACATCCGCCATCTACTTCTTTCAGTGCAATTTTTGAGGCATACGTTTGACCGTAGAATAACGGGCGTGTACCATATTGCTCACGTCCCAGATACTCACCCAGTGTAAAGATATCCTCAGGTGAATTCTGGTCCATCGGGGTATTTGCTGATGAACGGATTACAATTACGGCATACGAAGAGTATCCTACTACAATCATCATCAGGCAGAGCAGAGAGGTATTCAGTGTACGTGCGCTTACACGAAGTTTTTCGGGCAGGTCGGCAAACAAATAAATGGCCAATATAACCAATACGATGATGCCAATCAGTACACTGCTCCAGCCGTGTCCGTAAAATGGAATACCTACCAGACCCACAGTTGTGAGGAATGAGATATTCATGAGTTTGCGGCTACGGACTGTATAGCTTTCGTATACTCCCCATATGATGCTGGCAGCCAGTATGATAATGTAGATAATCAGTCCGGTATTGAATGAGAATCCCAGTCCGTTTACAAACAAGAGTTCAAACCATCCACCTACTTTTACGATACCCGGTACGATACCATATAATACAGCAGCTACGAGTACCATGGAGCCGATAAGTGCTATCAGACTACCTTTCAGGCTGGCATTGGGGTTTTTCTTGTAATAATATACCAGTACAATTGCCGGAATACATAGCAAGTTCAGCAGGTGCACACCGATAGAAAGTCCTGTCAGGTAAGCAATCAGGATTAACCATCGGTCGCTATGGGCTTCGTTTGCCCGGTTTTCCCATTTCAGTATCAGCCAGAATACCAAGGCCGTAAACAAGCTGGAGTATGCATATACTTCACCTTCTACCGCGCTGAACCAGAATGTGTCACTCCAGGTATAGGCAAGTGCGCCTACCAGTCCTGATCCCATGATGGCAATCAGGCGGCCTGTTGTCATGTCTTCTTCTCGCGGACATATCAGCTTTTTAGCCAGACAAGTAATGCTCCAGAACAAAAACAAGATACATGCTGCACTCATCAATGCACTCATGGTATTTACCATGCGGGCTACTTGCGAAGGATCACTTGTGAACTGGCTGAAAAGATTAGCCGTAAGCATGAAGAAAGGTGCGCCGGGCGGGTGACCTACTTCCAGTTTATATCCTGTTGTAATAAATTCGGGACAGTCCCAAAAGCTGGCGGTTGGTTCTATCGTAGAGCAATATGTAAAAGCTGCAATCACGAACGCCAGCCACCCGACCAGATTGTTAATCTTGTTGTACTGTTTCATGTGAGTTATTTTGTTTCTCATTAAAGTTCATTGTCCGCAAAGATAGTGATAATCTTTTTTCTCATTGCAGATTACACGGATTTTCATGGTTTTTAGCATATTGATTTCACTCTTTATCTTTTTTATCCGTCATTTTTATTCATGAAGGCTTGACCTTTTTGCAAGAAAAGGATAAGGAGGAAATTTTATAAAAGAGGGAAAAGTAAAAACGAGTTTGTTGTTTATTTAGTCGTGATGATGACTTTTCAATACCCGATGAGGCAGGTTGCCATGTCCCAGTAATTCAATAGGACAACCGAAGTGCTCTTCCAGCCATTCTGTAGGAATTTCCGTATCGGGATGATAATCCAATGTGCCATTCACACAGGCTATCGATTTGACATTCTGTAATACTGTACCAATATCGTGACTGACTAAAATAATAGCTCGTTCCTTGTTTATTTCCTCTAAAAGAGAATAAAGTTTTGCTTCAAAGCGCTTATCTATATACGTATTGGGTTCATCCAAAATCACGACCTGAGGATCTGAAACCAGTGCACGGCCTAATAGTGCACGTTGTAATTGTCCGCCGCTTAATTGTCCGATAGCTCTGTTTTCCAGACCTTCAAGTCCCATGCGGGTTATGATAGCTCGTACTTGTTCATGTTGTTTGGCAGTGAACGAACGTAATAAGGATTTTTGTTTGTTCAGTCCGGATAATACGACATCGTATACAGAGATAGGAAATTTCTTATCGATAGAGTTATATTGTGGCAAGTAACCCATACTGATTTCTGGTACTTGCTTTCCTGCATTGTAGAAACACATTTCCCCCGAAATAGGATGAAGTAATCCAAGAATGATTTTTATCAAGGTTGTTTTTCCTCCACCGTTAGGGCCGATAACTCCCAGAAAGTCCTTTTCGTATACCGTCAGATTGACATCATCCAGCACTTGCTTACGTTCGTATGCTGCATAAATATGATTTAATTGTATAATTGGCTGTTTGTCCATAATACTCTTTATTCGCTTAAAGCCTTTGCTACTGTTGTCATTTCTTTCTGCCATTTATAACTCAACGGGTTGATGGATACAATTTTGGCTCCGGTTTCCCTGGCTATAATTTCGGCATTGCGTGTGTCGAATTCCTTCTGAACAAAAATAACTTGTACCTGTTTTTCTTTACAGCGGCGGATTAAAGCCTGTAAATGAGCGGGTGAAGGTTCCTTTCCTCCTTCTTCGATACAGATTTGTTCCAGTCCATAATCGCGTGCAAAGTAGGATAGTGCCGGATGATAAATAAGAAAGGCACACGATGTATTTTGCAGGAGGGTATGGATTTCGTTGTCAGTACGTGTTATCTCTTGCTTTAACTTTGCCAGATTTTCTTTGTAATATGCTGTGTGGTCCGCATCCAGTGTACACAATGCATGGAAAATATTGTCAGCTATGATATAAGCATTTTGGGTAGAACTCCATATATGAGGCTCTACACCGCCGGGATGCGAATGGTTGCCATGATGAATGTCATCTTCTCGTATCAGGTTTACGCCTTCCGATAGATTGAAGAATTTAACATTCGGTGCATTACTTTGGAGCTTCTCAGCCCATACTTGTTCAAAACCAATGTAACCGATGCGCAGGAATGCCACGCTTTGACTCAAAGTAACAAGTTGTTGTGGAGTCGGATCGTATGTTTCTGGATTACTTCCTTCCGGTACCATGCTGGTTACTTGAAATTTATCTCCGGCAATTGCTTCTGTGAAATAACGGAGTGGTTCAATGCTTACTGTCAGGGTAGCTTGTTGCGTTTGTTGCTGTCGGCTGCTGCATCCCATTAATACAAGCAGATTTAGAAAGAGTATGATATATTTTTTCATAAAATTACCACTAATTGTGTTTGGCAAAGATACGAAAAAATCTTATTTGCCCGATGGGGTGTTAAGGTTGTCGGGTGACTCTTTGTATTGAGTTGGAGTA
Source organism: Phocaeicola sp. (assembly GCF_057861905.1). NCBI lineage: Bacteria > Pseudomonadati > Bacteroidota > Bacteroidia > Bacteroidales > Bacteroidaceae > Phocaeicola > Phocaeicola sp. Next base: position 6,277 of record NZ_DBMACV010000023.1, read on the forward strand.
ATACCTGTGTATTTTTTAAAAGCTGTACTGAAATATCGGCTTGTTGAGAAACCGGTACGTTCGGCTATCTCAGTCATATTCAACTCTGTTTGCCGAAGCAATTCCATTGCTTTTTCTATACGAAGCTTGTTTACATATTCGCTGGCTCCCATACCAGTCAGAGCTTTTAAACGGTTATATAATGACGCGCGGCTGATGCCTAATTCCTGACTGATAAATTCTACATTTAACTCATCGTTTTCCATATTCTCAACGATGACTTTATTTAGTTTGAATAGGAATGCATCGTCAACCGAAGTTATGGGCTTTTCTGTTTCGGCAGTTATAGAATTGTGTGTGTATTTTAACCTTATTTGTTCACGTAAATAAAGCCGGTTTCGTACGTTTTCCAGAAGAGAATTGATCTCAAATGGTTTTTCCATATAGGCATCAGCTCCGGTTTTGTATCCATCCAAATGGCTTTGTTCGTCAGTACGTGCTGTAAGCAGGATAACCTGAATATGGTTAATATTCAGATTTTCCTTGATTCTACGACATAGTTCGTATCCATTCATTTCTGGCATCATAATATCGCTGATAACAATATCAGGAATTTCTTTAAGAGCTATTTGAAGAGCCTCTTTCCCGTTTGAGGCAATGTATAAGTTCTTAAAATTGTCTTTCAGAGCTTCCGTTACCATTTGCCGGATACTTTCATTGTCATCGACAAATAGGCATGAATAGTCTTTGGTATTTATTGAGTTGGCTATCGGCGTATATTTCTCTTCTTCTGGAGCTGCTTCTGTGAGAACATTCAGATATTCACGTGGAGGGCAAATTTCGGATGATTGGGCATGGACAGGTAATTCATACCAGAAACATGCTCCCTTGTCGGGATTGTTGTATACACCTATTTTTCCTTTATGCATTTCTACCAGAATTTTAGAATAGGAAAGTCCAATTCCACTTCCGTTCCTTTCGTTCACACCTTGATAAAAACGTGTAAAGAGTTTCTCGGTATCTACTCCTTGCAAACCGGGTCCTTGATCAATGACGGAGATTCGTACCGATTGTTTGTCTTCGGTCAATTCTGTACGTAGCGTGATGCTGCTATCTGTAGAGCTATGTTTAAATGCGTTTACTATCAAATTCGTAAGAATGATAATATGGCGTTCCTGGTCGAATTCTACTTCTCCTATTTCGGGCGACAGGTCATAGAGTATAGTGATATGCTTATCTTCTTCCTCGTATTTGAAATCAGTTGCAATTTCCTTTATCCATTCATTCAGTGGATAAGATTGTATATTAAGTTTACTTTGCTCTATTTCCATTTTTCTCAGGTTCAATACCATATTCAGTAGTTCCTTCATTCGTTTGGACTGTTTCAGAATACTTCTGAGGGTAGGATATATAGGATTATCCTGAGGTATTGTTTTTACCAGTTGGTTCAGTGGTGTATAAATCAGTGTTAGAGGTGTACGCAATTCATGATTGATATTTATCAGAAAGCGTACCTTTTCTTCATAGATTTTCTGCTTATGCTCTTGTAAATCAGCTTTCATCCGTTCTTCTTTGCGATTTAACAAATAGAGAATGAACGCAATAAGCAATGCTGCGGCCAAGAGTATCCATAATAAATTGAACCACCATGTCTGATACCATACGGGCGGAATATGGAGAGTGATGACTTGCTGTGGAGTAGTCCATGAGCCATCTTTAGTGCTACAGGAAACCGAAATATGATAAGTTCCGGGAGTAAGTGAGCGAAGTGTCAGTTCAGGAAGTTTGCTGTCTGTGGTTGATTCTTCCTTACCGTCAATATACCATCGGTATACCTTTTTCCTGAAAATATTACTTTCGTAAGCCATCACCTTTATAATGACCGTTTTGTTGTCGAAAGACAAATCGAGAGAATTCTCATCTTGGTCGATATCGGACAGATAACTTTTATTGTTACTGATAATGTCTGTTAGTTTGAGTTTTGGAGAAGTAGGGATGGTGATGCTACTTTTATTACCATCAATATACAACATGCCGTTAATACCTCCCAAGTAGATATCACCTTGTGGAGAAGCCCATACTGCCTTTTTTAAAAATTCATTATCTTCGGCACCGTCAGATTCGTCTAAGGAAATAAGTTTATTTTCATTGTCAAGCCATACAAAAAGTTCTTCATTGGTTCCTATCCATACTTGCTGGTGCTGATCGGAAATAAGAGCGGTGATTTTTTTTAGTTGAGGAGCATCTATCTGTGTTTCCAATTGTGTAGAAGAATCATATCGGAGAATTTTATCACTAAATCCAATCCAGAAAATACCTTTTGCATTTTTTGTGACACATTCTATATAGTTTTCTTGGGTCGAGGTATAAATAGTTTCTATTTTGTTGTTGCGATGGTCTATGGTATAGATGTGCTTTAAATCATATAAATAAGTTTTTAAACTATCATATCCGATAGGTAGAGTTTGTCCTTCAATTGAAATTTGGCTGTCACTCAATTGTTGTAGTCTTCCGCTTTTCAAATAATATCTATATATTTCAGACGAAAGCAATAACACTGATTCTGTTTCATCTTGATATAGATTGATTCCTTTTCTACCATATAATGCTATCTGATTGATAACGGCACTACCTTCGTTGATAGGACGTATTTTCCCTGTTTGCTTATTAAAGAAAAATACCCCTTTTGAAAATAGAGAAATAAGCAATTCTTGTTGGGAATATCTGCAGAGAGATACAACTTTTTCTCCATAAGTAGCTGGATAGTGTATAAACTGCTTAGTATGTGGATTAAAACGATTTACGCCACCTCCGTCTGTTCCTATCCATATGTCCTCAGACCCTGTTTCTTGGAAAAAACTAAGTATAGCTTTTTCACTAAGTCCATTGGTATATCCTAATGGAACATCTGAGTATGAATGTACAATGTAGTGACGAATGTTAATAAGTCCTCCTTTAACACTTCCTGCCCATGTATTTTCTTGTCCGTCGCGTTGGAACAGACTTTGTATGGAATTTATGGGTAATGAGTTTTTATCGCCTGATAAATGTTTTAAAATTTTTACATTCCCTGTTTGAGGATTAATAATATTGATCCCTCCGCCATCGGTTCCAGCCCATATCTTTCCCTCATGTTCACTTAGGCATAAAACGACATTATGGCTTAGTTTTTGATTTTCGGTATTATAAATTGCCTGAATGTTACCTTGCCGGTCGAAACAAGTTATACCTCGGTTGTAGGCTGTAATCCATATATATCCTTTGCGATCTATTAGAACTTGGGTAATTTCTTTTTCATTGGGTAAAGGAGATTCTTTTCTCTTTCCACTTTGTATATCAAGCAGGATTATACCTTTCCACTGGCTGATACAGAGTAGAGTATGATTGTCCCATGGTATTATTTCACGTATAGGGAAAGAGTCAGTCAACTTGAGATGCGTTAATGTTTTTATCTGCTTTTTACGATAATCGTATTGGTAAAGATTAGCGTAATCAGCCAGTAAAACTTGTTCAGGCAATTTACAAAATGCCGTAGCTTTGATGATGTTTCCATTTTCGTCCAATACTGGAGTGAAATGATCTGTGTTTCGCTGGTAGTTTACAGTTCCGTTATTTGTTAGGATCCAAAGATTATGTAAACTATCTTCTTCTATTTGATAAATTTCATTGCCTGGTAAAGAAAAAGGGTTTCCTTCTTCATGAAAATAACTCTTTAGTTCGTAACCATTAAATTTGCCAAGCCCTTGTTTGCTACTGATCCATACAAAACCATTTTCTTCTGCATAGATATGTTGTATATAGGGTGGAAACCCATCCGATATGGACAATTGCTTATATAAGTACTCATCTGCTTGTATATTTGTTGGTATTAGCAGGAGAAGTATAAAATAAAGAAATTGTATAGTATGGACTTTCATAGCGTTTGTAAAACTTTGAGGACAAAAATACTAAATTTGGTTGAAATAGATAATAGCTTGTATAATTTTCTAAAAATGGGATTTCCTCGGTTTGGGTCTTGGTGCATTGGACTGTCTTCTTTAATGATTGGTGACTCCTCTTCCATTTTTGTCTAAATGTTGTTCGATTTTGATTAATTAGCTTATTCTCTTATACAGAAATATGCTTTTATTGATTTTTAGAAATAAATTATTGATTTTAGAACATTGAAGAAAACTGAATATCTCATCTTTGCTATACAAAATTTGAGTTTATTAAACCGCGGTATTAAAACGTTTATTAACTTTAAAACTATGAAACAAATACAATTTAAGGTGCATTCGGTTTGTATCTTCTTAATGCTCTTGTTAATAGTTCCATTTGGAGCTTTTGCTCAACAAGGAATGATTACAGGACAAGTTGTTGATGAAAAAGGTGAAAGCATAATTGGTGCTACTGTCCAAGTAAAGGGTACTTCGGATGGTACAATTACTGATTTCGATGGTAACTTTTCTTTAAAAGGTAAGGTTGGTAATACACTCGTAGTTTCTTATGTGGGTTATTCAACTCAAGATGTGAAAATTTCTAAAATGACAGGAAACCGTATTGTGTTGAAAGAAGATACGGAAGTTCTTGATGAAGTTGTAGTAGTAGGTTATGGTACTGCGCGTAAAGGTGATTTAACTGGTGCATTAACTACCATGAAACCGGATGCTAATGATGCTGCAAAAGCTACTTCACTTGATAATCTCTTGTCAGGAAAAGTTGCTGGATTGGTAGTTAGTGCTTCTTCTGCTATGGCAGGTTCTGCATCTTCTATCACAATTCGTGGTGCCAGCTCTTTACGTGGTGATAATCAGCCATTGTATGTTATTGATAACGTGCCGCAAGCTTCTGCAGGTGAATTTGCTTCTTCTGGTATCAGTGGTGACTTTCAAATTAATCAGGATCCTCTTGCTTCATTAAATCCGTCTGATATTGAGGATATTACAATTTTGAAGGATGCTTCTTCTACTGCTATTTACGGTTCTCGTGGTGCAAACGGCGTCATCTTGATTACGACTAAGAAAGGTAAACAAGGTAAAGCAAAGGTAAATGTTTCTGCTAACTTTACAATAGCTGAGCCATCAAAACTGATGGAGATGACTAATCTTTACGAACATGCAGCTTACATCAATTCACGTATTTCGAATGGTCAATATCCTTTCTATATTGTTGGTGACGAAGTGAGATATGTATACAATGATGCTTTGGCAAATTATGATCCCAATAATCCGGAAACTTATCATATAATTAGTTATCGTAATTGGCAGAAGGAGATTTATACATCTGCTTTTTCTCAGAATTATTCATTGTCTGTAAGTGGCGGTAGTGATAAAACAACCTATTATATTTCTGCAAACTTCAAAGATATCAACGGTACTGTAAAGCAGACCGGTTTAAAACAAGGTGACTTGCGTGCTAATATCGGTATGGACTTGTCGAAAACTGTACACTTGAACATGACATTGAGTGGTTCTCTTCGTCAAAATAACATGATGGCTGGCGGTAGTACATTGGGTGGTTCTACAACAGCTATTTCTCGTACTGCTCTTGATTATGCTCCGTTTGAAATGCCGGAAGATGACCCTTCTTTTAGTTCTGAAAATAAGACAACTATATTCAGTTGGTTGAATGACTATGTGGATGTTGCTAATGATAAAACATTCAATGCTTCTATGGACTTGTCCTGGAATATTGTGAAAGGTTTGCGTTATAACTTGCGTGTGGGTGGTAACTTGAACATGAATGACCGTAAACGTTGGTATGGATTACAATTGTATCAAGGTATGAATAATAATGGTTACCTGGCACTGACAAATTTGAACAAAAGTAACGTTACTATTGAAAATGTATTGAACTATAATACCAAACTGGGCTCAATTGCAACTTTGGATGCTACTGTGGGTGTAACTTATGATGATTATAATTTCTTGAATGAAAATACGAATGGTACTCAGTTTACAATGTTCGATTTGAGAGAAAACGGACTTCATATGGCTGGTAATGTACAGCACTTAGCTCCGACTCAAAAAGACTATCAGTTACTTTCTTATCTGGGACGTCTAAACTTGACTTTCCTCGACAAGTATTTGATTACAGCTTCCTTACGTGCCGATGGTTCTAGTAAGTTTGGTAAAGGAAACCGTTGGGGGTATTTCCCTTCAGCTTCTGTTGCATGGCGTATGGAACAGGAAGAATTCCTGAAAGATGTTGATTGGTTGAATCAGTTGAAGGTTCGTTTAAGTTATGGTGTAACAGGTAACCAGAGTATCGATCCTTATTCTACATTCTCCATGTATGGCTCAAATGGTAATTATCATTATGGAAATGGAAATGGTGAACAAGAATCTGTATTACAGATTACAAATTTACCAAATGATGGTTTAACTTGGGAGAAAACATCTTCATGGAATGCTGGTTTCGATTTTAGTCTGTTGCGCTCACGTTTGAGTGGTACACTTGATTTCTATGTAAAACGGACAAATGATTTGCTTATATCACGCTCTTTACCGGGCTCTGCAGGATTTAGTTCTACCTATTATAATCAAGGATCATTGGACAACAAAGGTATAGAATTCTCTTTGACTGCTCAGGTTATTGATACAAAAGATTGGAAATGGAGTATTACAGGTAATATTGGAAAAAATAAGAGTAAGATTGTAAATCTTGGTTTGCTGCCTACTGATTTTGGGTGTTTAGGTGAACGTATCGGTTATTATGGAAATTCACTGGGTGATCACTTTGGCGTAGGACATGTATTCTTGCAAGGTGAAGCTCCGGGATTGTTTCTGGGGTATGTTACACAGGGAATCGTACAGCCCGAAGATATTACAGATCAAGGTGTGAAATTTATAAAAGAAGATGGCTCCATTGGCTACTATAAAGATGTAAATGGAAGCATTCCTGCTGCAGGAGATATTAAATTTGTAGATAGAGATGGCAATGGAACTGTAAATACTTCTGATCGAGATATTATCGGTGACCCGAATCCTGGATTTACATATGGTTTCCAGACTTCTTTGTCTTGGAAGGGATTGACCTTAAGTGCTGCCTTTAATGGTGTGCAAGACCGTGATGTCATCAATGTAAATAACCGTTATATCAATACTCCGGGACAGAAGGCTGGTGCAGTATCGAAGAAAGCTTTCGAAGGTATGTGGACACCTGAAAATCACTCAAATTTGTATCCTTCTTCTAACTTTATTGTTCAGAACATGGTAATGGATCGTTACGTAGAAGACGCAAGCCACTTGAGATGTTCAGATATTACATTGAATTATGCACTTCCTTCAGCATGGATGAAGAAAATCGGTTTCCAGAATACATCGATTTTTGCTTCTGTAAAGAATGCATTTATCATTACAGATTATAGTGGATATGATCCTGAAGTTAACAGTTTTGCTTTCGATGGATTGCGTCCGGGTGTAGACATGAGCTCTTATCCTACTCCTCGTCAGTTTGTATTTGGACTGAATGTAACATTCTAATAAATTGGATTTAAATAAAGATTATATTATGAAACTATATAAATATTTGATATTATCTATAGTAGCGGCTTCCAGCTTTTCGTCTTGCTTGGATGAGGATCCGTTATATTCACAGAATAATACAGTCGTTTTCTCGTCTGAATCGAGTGCGCAGTTGGCTTTGCTGGGATGCTATGCGTATATGACTTCTACATCGGCGTATGGTCAGCATTATCAGGAAATTCCTATTAGCGGTGCCGGATTCGCATGGTCGAAACGTAGTGGTAGTGATGGTATTGTTTCGTTGCAGGCACTTTCAAGTGACGGATTGATTTCTACTACCTGGAATGGAATGTACAAAGTGATTTCTGAAACCAATGCCTTCCTGGAGAATTTGGCATCCAGTGGATTGAGTGATGATATTAAGAACCAGTATGGTGGTGAAGCGAAATTCCTCCGTGCCATGGCTTATTATAATTTGGTATCTCTTTGGGGAGATGTGCCTTTGAAAACTGTTGCTTCTACTTCAGAGGGTATCTCGATGCCTCGTACTCCGAAAGAGCAAGTATTAAATCAGGTTGTGACAGACTTGAAAGAAGCTATGAGCATCAGTGAAACTTCTGAGGTTGGACGTGTCAATTCGTGGGCTGTAAAGGCATTTTTGGGAAAAGTGTACTATCGAATGGCAAAGCTTGGTATTGATACTAACAATAATCTGAAAAATGCGAAGGAGATGTTCGATGAAGTTTATAACAAGCATGTATATGAACTGGAAAAGAATTTTGCAGATTTGTTTGGTGACTGGGTGACTACCTCGAAAGAAGCTATTTTCCAGTTGAACTTTGCTTTGAACTCTCCTTCTTGCTTTAACCGTGCCAGCAATCGTTTCTCACCGACAGGTTCAACACCGGGTGTATGCTGGAGTACATATCGTGCGACAAAAGCTGCTTATGATATGCATCAGGGTACTTATCCGGATGATCCTCGTATAGCTGCTACATTCTTGACTGTACATAGAGATCGTGGAGGAAACAATAAGCCAGAACCTAAAGCTCAGGTAGGCGATCAACCGTCGGCAAACGATTCTGTCTATTATTATCCTTATTTTACATATACTGTTCAGAGAGATACAAAAATGGTAGATGGTAAAGAGGTAGCTGTATACGATTCTATCTATAAAAATGGAAAAGCTGTTGCTGCGAAATTGTATGTAGGTAGATTGCCTTATGAGAAATTTAAAGATCCAACTAATCCGGATTTAAATTATCTGAATAATCTGAATGAAGCAGATGGTAAGACTCCACAAGAAAAAGCATATATTAAAGCTTTGAAGGGTATACAGAAAAAATATGCAGAGAGGGGTAATCAGAAGGCATGGCCTGCTCACATGAAGTTGTATGATCCTAACCAGCAGGGAACTTCTTCTCATAAGAATCTGATGGTATATCGTTATGCTGAGATGTTGTTACTGATGGCTGATGTGTATAATGAACTTGATAATACTTCGAAAGCTATTCAACTGGTAGAAGAGGTACTGAAACGTGCACGTGAATCAGCTGGTGGTAACGGCGTTGAACCGAAGGCATGGTCTCAACAATTGACCAAGGATCAAGTCAGTGAAAAGATTTATTTCGAGTTCTTGTTCGAACTGGATGGTGAACCGTCAATGTATGAACTACTTCGTATCAAAGGTACTGAGTACTTGAAGAAAGCTTTACAATATCATAATAATCATGAGTTTACAAAGGCTTCGGATGCGTACTATAAGACTGCTGCTCAGAAATGGACCGACCGTCTTTATAATGAGGGTAATCTGACAGAAGACTTTCTGAAGAAGAACTTGTTATTACCGATTCCTGATACGGAAAGAGATGCAAATCCGGGTATCACGGATAATAACTTTGGTTATTGAAAAGCTATATAATTGGAGTCTGTTGAAAAATAGCCTGATTGTTGGTTAAAGTTTCTTTTAAGGGTTTCCTGAAGAAAAGGGTAAAATTGAAAACAGACTCTTGAAAGCTCGCATAATTACATTCTTTTATTATAAAGCTTATTGTAATTGTGCGGGCTTATTTAATAAATTTTTGATTCCCTTCTGTATTAGTTGAATGATGGTGAAGTATTTTCTGCCTCATATTTTTACGTAATCTTTAGTAGCACTACAGACTCAATGTTTGTAATGATTTTACTCCGAATAATTAATATATAAATATGAAAAACCTGAATTTATTTTATTCTATGGCCGGATTGAGTGCTTTGGCTGCAACAGCGTCTTCTTGCCAGCAGAATAAGTCGGAAGCAAAAAAAACTTATAATATTGTTTATATCATGACCGATGATCATACGGCTCAGATGATGAGTTGCTATGATACGCGGTATATGGAAACACCTAATCTGGACCGTATTGCTGCCGATGGGGTACGTTTTACGAATAGTTTTGTGGCTAACTCGTTGAGCGGTCCGAGTCGCGCTTGTATGATTACAGGCAAACATTCGTGTGGAAATAAATTTTATGATAATACGACCTGTGTGTTCGACAGTGCCCAACAGACTTTTCCTAAATTGCTTCAGAAAGCGGGATACCAGACAGCTCTGATAGGTAAGTGGCATTTGGAGAGTTTGCCTACCGGATTTGATTATTGGGAAATATTGCCGGGACAGGGGGATTATTATAATCCGGATTTTATTACTCAGAATAATGATACTATCCAGAAACATGGTTATATAACTAACCTGATAACAGATGATGCGATAGACTGGATGGAAAATAAACGAGATAAGGATAAACCTTTCTGCCTGATGATCCACCACAAGGCAATTCATCGTAACTGGATGGCTGATACGTGTAATTTGGCATTGTATGAAGATAAGACTTTCCCGCTTCCAGAAACATTCTTCGATGATTATGAAGGTCGTCCGGCTGCTGCCGCACAAGAAATGAGTATCGTAAAAGATATGGATATGATTTACGATCTGAAGATGCTGCGTCCAGACAAAAATTCACGTTTGAAAACATTATATGAATCATTCCTAGGACGTATGGATAAAGAGCAGAGAGCTGCTTGGGATAAATTTTACGGTCCGATTATTGAAGATTTCTATAAGAAAAATCCTCAGGGTAAAGATTTGGCAAACTGGAAGTTTCAGCGTTACATGCGTGATTACATGAAGACGGTCAAGTCGCTGGATGATAATGTAGGACGTGTATTGGATTATTTAAAAGAAAAAGGTCTGTTGGACAATACGTTGGTGGTTTATACTTCCGATCAAGGCTTTTATATGGGAGAGCATGGATGGTTTGACAAACGTTTTATGTATGAAGAATCGATGCATACACCTCTGATTATGCGTTTACCTGAAGGATTCAATCGCAGAGGAGATATTACCGAACTGGTACAGAACATTGATTATGCTCCAACGTTTTTGGAACTTGCCGGAGCAAAGGTACCGGAGGATATGCATGGAGTTTCTTTGTTGCCATTGCTGAAAGGAGAACATCCAGCCAACTGGCGTAAAGCTTTGTATTATCATTTTTATGAATATCCTGCAGAGCACATGGTAAAGCGTCATTATGGAATCCGTACTAACCGTTATAAACTGATTCATTTCTATAATGATATTGATGAATGGGAACTTTATGATTTGCAAAAGGACCCTAATGAGCTACATAATTTGTATGGTCAGAGTGACTATGATTCGATTGTCACTGACTTAAAGAAACAATTATTGGAACTGCAGGAAAAATATAATGATCCTGTACGTTTTTCTCCAGATCGTGATAAAGAATAAAAATAGAGAGATATGGTTAAGATATATTTTCAGTCGAGGAAATGGATAATGGCTTGTATTGCTGCTTTGGCACTGGGTATGGCTGGATGTCATTCTCCAAAACAACTTGAGGATGTGGTTATTGTTCCTCAGCCGTTGTCTGTTGAAAAGGGAAGCGGTTCTTTCTCTTTTAGTGGAAAGACTGTTATTGCTGTAGCTGATGATGAACAACGTATCGTGGCCGAAAACTTTGCTTCGCTATTTACTAAATCGGCGGGTTTCACTCCTAAGGTTGAAAAGGCAAAAGATGGCAATATCGTTTTTTCTATTGATCAGTCGATGAAAACAGACGCCTATGAATTACAGATAACTTCTGATAAAATAACGATAAAGGCAGCCGATGTGAAAGGCTTCTTTTATGCCTTGCAAAATATTCGTCTGATGCTTCCCCCTGCAATAGAAGGGCAGAAGCATACTGTGGAAACATGGGCTGTACCTGCTATTACTATTAAAGATAAGCCTCGTTTTGATTATCGAGGTTTTATGTTGGATGTTTCTCGCTATTTTTTACCGAAGGAAGATGTGATTCGAATGATTGATTGTATTTCTATGTTGAAAATTAATCGTTTGCATTTGCATCTCACAGATGATAATGGATGGCGTCTGGAAATAAAGAAATATCCTCGTCTGACAGAAGTCGGGGCGTGGAGGGTAGATCGTCAGAAGTTTCCTTTTCCTGATAGAAGGAATCCCAAAAAGGGAGAGCCTGCCACTGTAGGTGGATTTTATACTCAAGAAGATATGAAGGAGATTATCCGTTATGCAGCCGAACGTCAGGTGGAAATTATTCCGGAAATAGATATTCCTGCTCATTCGAATGCTGCTTTGGCTTCCTATCCGGAATATGCGTGTCCGGTTGTAAAAGATTTTATCGGGGTATTGCCTGGTCTGGGTGGAAAGAATGCTGAAATAATCTTTTGTGCGGGAAATGATAAAACCTTTACTTTCTTACAGGATATTCTTGATGAAGTGATTGCATTATTTCCTTCCCACTATATCAATTTAGGAGGGGATGAAGCCACTAAAACCAACTGGGAAAAATGTCCTTTGTGTCAGGCACGTATTCGTAAAGAACATTTAGCTGATGAAGAAGCTTTACAGGGATATTTTATGTCACGCATAGGAGATTATGTCCGTAGTAAAGGTAAGCAAGTTATGGGTTGGGATGAACTGACGAATAGTAAGTTGCCAGAAGAGGCTATTATTTTAGGTTGGCAAGGATATGGAAAGGCTGCACTGAAAGCAGCGGAACAGGGACATCGGTTTATAATGGCACCTGCCCGTATTGCTTATTTAATCAGATATCAGGGACCTCAATGGTTTGAGCCTGTTACTTATTTTGGTAATAATACATTAAAGAATTTGTTTGAGTATGAGCCTGTTCAGAGCGACTGGAAGCCTGAATACGAATCTTTGTTGATGGGAGTTCAAGCCTGCATGTGGACTGAATTTTGTAATGTACCCGAAGATGTGTTTTATATGACTTTCCCGAGATTGGCTGCTTTGGCAGAAATAGCATGGGTTCCAAAAGGGAAAAAGAACTGGAATGAATTTTTGAAAGGATTAGATAATTTCGACAAACATCTGGAGCAGAAGGGAATTATCTATGCACGTTCTATGTATAATATTCAGCATAAGGTTACACCGGAAGAATCTGGAAAATTAAAAGTGGAACTGGAATGCGAACGTCCTGATATGGAAATACATTATACGTTGGATGGTACTGAACCTATGGAAACATCTGCTGTATATGATTCTGCTTTTGTCGTTGATAAGGATGTAGAAATAAAAGCCGCCACTTTTACTAAAGGTAAACAGATGGGAAAAACGCTTATATTACCTATTCATTGGAACAAGGCTACGGCTAAACCGTTAGTGGGTGCTCCGAAAGAAATGGGAATATTAGTCAATGGCTTACGTGGAAGTCTGAAGCAGACTGATTTTGAATGGTATACGGGAGGACTATCACAACCTATTTCTTTTGTTATAGATTTGTTGAAGCCTGAAAAGATGAAACGTTTTGCAGTTGGTTGCATTACGAATTATGGTATGGCTGTACATAAGCCTCGAATGATGAAAGTAGAAGCTTCGGACGATAATAAGACATTTAAAGAAATAGGAAAGTTGACCTTTACGGATGATGAAATTTTTAAGGAAGGTAATTTTATTGAAGATTTATCGATTGAAAATGTTGATATTATCGGACGTTATATTAAATTTACACTGGAAACTCCAGGAAATTGTCCAGATAATCATGTTCGTCCGGGACAAGCGTCTAAAGTTTATCTTGATGAAGTGATGATTGAGTAATAATTTGACATATAAATAAACAGCATGAATAAAATAAACCAGTTTTTAATGGCGTGTTCATTGCTTGCCCTCCCTATTGGAGGGCAAGCTCAGCAGGATACCTCTTATTTTGTAAAGCATTTGCAGTTTTCTGGAAATGAAAGCTTGGAGCAGAAAGCTTCAATGGCGGCCCGTTTAGTTCCCTCTCCGCAGCAGTTAGCCTGGCAGCAGATGGAACTGACGGCTTTTTTGCATTTTGGAATTAATACATTTACCGGTCGTGAATGGGGGGATGGTACGGAAGATCCTTCTTTGTTTAATCCGACGGAACTGGATGCTGAGCAGTGGGTACACACCTTGAAAGAGTGTGGCTTTAGGATGGTACTGCTTACAGCCAAGCACCACGACGGTTTCTGTCTGTGGCCGACAAAGACGACATCTCATTCGGTGGCTTCTTCTCCGTGGAAGGGCGGCAAGGGTGACGTGGTGCGTGAACTTCGTGATGCATGTACCAAGTATGGCATGAAATTCGGTGTATACCTGTCTCCTTGGGACCGTAATGCTTCCTGCTACGGTAATTCTCCTGAATACAATAAATTCTTTATCGAACAGCTCACGGAATTATTGACAAATTACGGTGAGGTGAATGAGGTATGGTTCGATGGTGCAAACGGTGAAGGTCCGAACGGAAAGAAGCAGGTGTACGACTGGGATGCCTTTTATAAGACGATCCAGCGTTTGCAGCCTAAGGCTGTGATGGCGATAATGGGTGATGATGTACGTTGGGTTGGCAATGAGAAAGGTATCGGTCGTGAAACAGAATGGAGCGCAACGGTTCTTACTCCGGGTATCTATGCTCGTAGTAACGCAAATAACGAGCGGTTGAATATCACTCAGCAGGCGAAGGATTTGGGCAGTCGTAATATACTGAAGGATGCAACGGAACTTTTCTGGTATCCATCGGAAGTGGATGTATCGATTCGTCCGGGGTGGTTTTGGCATGAAGAGGAAAATGCAAAGGTGAAGAGCCTGAAAGAACTGTCGGATATTTATTTTCAGTCAGTAGGCTATAATTCGGTCCTTTTGCTGAATATACCTCCCGACCGCCGGGGTTTGCTGAACGAAGCAGATGTAGCCCGTTTAAAGGAATTTGCAGCTTACCGCCGTCAGGTCTTTTCGGATGATAAGATTCAGAACGGTAATGTTTCGTGGACTGCTTGTGCGGGTGAATCCCGTTCCTATGCTGTTCGTCCGGAGAGTCGGCTGAACGTGGTTCAGGTTCAGGAAGATATCTCGAAGGGTCAGCGTGTGGAGAAATTTACGGTTGAGGCTTACCGTAACGGTGTCTGGCAGTCATTGGGTGAAGGTACGACTATCGGCTATAAGCGCATGCTTCGTTTTTCGGACCTGACGGCCGATTCCATCCGTGTCCGCATTGATTCGTGTCGTCTTTGTGCGAATATATCGAATGTATCTGCTTATTATGCTCCAGCTCTTGCAAATCAGGCGGCAGTTGCTGACTGGAACATGCTTCCGCGCAATACGTGGAACCGGTTGTCATCTTCTCCTTTGGTGGTAGACTTGGGCAAGCAGGTCCGTCTGAAGGCTTTCACCTACGCTCCTTTGAACGGAGAAGCTAAACCGACGATGGCTTATCATTACCAGTTCTCTGTCAGTGAGGACGGAAAGGAGTGGAAGGTATTGGTATCGGATGGTGAGTTCAGTAACATCATGCATAATCCGTTGCCCCAGACCGTAAGTCTTCCGTCGGTACCGACAGCCCGTTATGTAAAGCTGGAAGCAACGACTCCGGACGATTCGGCTGCTGTCATTGAGATGGAGGAGTTGGGAGTAACTGTGGTTGATGATAAAGATGATGAAACGAAAGTATACCCTCATCCGGATGAAACATTGAAGCTTAAACCGGGTGATGCTCATCCTACCCAGAAAGGATGGCATTTTTATACCGCCCATGAGTTTTTGGATAAGTATACAAAGAAGGGACTTCCTTTAGGTTTTCAAGAGCATAAGACTAAAACGATGAGTAAGGCGGCTTGTGTGAATAATGCAAGGTGCTCTAAGGTGGAAAATGGTGTATTACATATGTGGCCAGTGGAAGAAACGGATTCAATAGATAACGGTTTCGGAAAAAACGTAAAATTTTCACATGCGGCTTATCGTTCGGTAACTTCCGGAAAACAGACTTGGTGTAAGTTTACAGAGAATATGCGAATAGAAATCCGTTTTAAACGTACAGCTGCAGAAGGGTTTAATGACGCTCTGTGGTTTATGGGAAACAAAGGACCATGGCCAAAGAATGGAGAAATTGATTTATTGGAAAATCCCAAAAAGCAAATAAATCAGCGTGCTCATTTTACTCTTCATTCAGAACACTATTATGCTGGTGTGGTAGGAGGTAAAGGAAGTGTTACCTCTAGCATTAACCTAGGGGATATGAGTCAATGGAATATTTATTGGTTGGAATGGTATCCGGACAGGATTGTGGGAGGAGTGAATGGTAAAGCTTATTTTGAACATAAAAAAGGGGCGAATGGCAACATTGATTGGCCGTGGAGTGATCTTGCCGGATTTTATCTGATATTTAGTACGGGATTATCTGTCAATCCGGAGGCATGGCCGGGAGCCGTTGATTCACAAAAATGGAGTAAGCAAAATCCTCCTTCCATGTATATTGATTGGGTACGTGTTTATGTTAACGATAATTACAATCGAGATAAAGCTCCAAAAGTAAGATATTATTAATGAAATTTTTATTTTATGAGAAATATATTTGTTTGTTTAGTGTGTGTATGGATCTGTGCTATTGGTACAGTGCATGCACAGGTTGGGTTTGCTCGGAATAAATTGTACAATATTGTACCAGTTAATCATCCGGGAAAAGTGTTGGGATATGATGCTGGTAGTCAGCGTGTGTTATTAAGTAATAGTAGTGAAACTGATAAACTGCAACAATGGAGCATTACTAATTTGTCCGGTAGTTTTCGTTTTATAAATCCTTTTGAGAATAAGGCTGTTCATGCGAAAAGCGATAAAACATTGGGAATAACTGAAAATAATGGTTCTGATGAATCTCAGTTATGGATTATAAAGAAGAATGGCAAATATTTGCAGATATTTCCTTCCAATAGTCCAGAATTGATTTTATTTTGTCGTACAAACGGGCAGTTTACATTGGCTGATAAAGCAAAGTTTTCTAATAGTCCAGAAACATATTTTTATATAAATGTCAGTAAAGCTGTGATGCCAGCAGAGGGGACTTCAGATATTTCTGTTCGTCCTAAAGTTTATTGGGAAGATGAAACAATGTTTGCAGAACATAAAGAGCCAGGTTGTGCAACTTATATTCCTTATATGACGGAAAAAGAAATGTTGTCGGATAAAGATTTTTATCGTACTCCCTGGCTATATAGTAAAAGTTCTGCTTTTCAGTTATTGAATGGAGATTGGCTCTTCCATTTTGTTTCTGAACCTTCTCAGCGTCCGGTATCTTTCTATAAAGAGGACTATGATGTTTCTAATTGGGAAACTATACCGGTTCCTTCTAATTGGGAAATGCAAGGATACGACCGTCCTATTTATGCGAATGTAGAATATCCTCACTCTAATACACCTCCTTATATTGATGCTCGGAAAGGGTTCAATGATGGTGGTGCCAATTATGGTATCAATCCAGTCGGTTCGTATGTACGTTTCTTCGATTTACCTGCCGGATGGGAAAAACAACGTACATTTATTCATTTTAGTGGAATATATAGTGCTGCATTTGTTTATTTGAATGGAGAATATGTAGGATATACGCAAGGATCGAACAATGTTGCTGAATTTGACTTGACGAAATATTTGCATACAGGTAAGAATCGCTTGGCTGTTCAGGTCTTTCGCTGGAGTGACGGTTCTTATCTGGAATGTCAGGATATGTTCCGTATGAGTGGTATCTTCCGTGATGTTTATTTGTATAATGTTCCTTTAGTAAGTGTGCGTGATCATTATATAACTTCTAAGCTGGATGCTGCTTCAGGATATACTAACGGTGAAATGCGTGTTGATTTGGCACTCGATAACCGTGACCGAATGAAAGGTGCAAAGAATTTGATTGTAAAGTTATTCGACCCGGCAGGAAAATTAGTTGCTGAGACAGAGCAGCAGGTGAACTATTCGGAAAATAAAGAAGTTATTCAGACAAAGGTAGCCTTTAAACTGAAAAATCTTCTTCCTTGGACTGCAGAAACTCCTAACTTATATACTGTGCATGTGGTTCAGCGAAACGGGGATAAAGATGAAATGGCATTTTCTACCAAGTATGGATTCCGTGACATTGCATTAAAAGGTACATTGGTCTATATTAATGGACAACGGGTATTCTTTAAAGGAACTAATCGTCATGATACACATCCTGTTTATGGACGAGCTGTAACGGTTGAATCAATGTTGCGTGATGTAACATTGATGAAGCAGAATAATATTAATACCATTCGTACTTCTCATTATCCAAATGATGCGAAGATGTATGCTATGTTCGATTATTTTGGACTTTATACAATGGATGAGGCGGATTTGGAAGATCATGCCAATCAGTCTATTAGTGATATGCCTTCTTGGATTCCTGCTTTTGTCGATCGTATTGACCGTATGATCCTCCGAGATCGCAATCATCCAAGTGTTATTTTCTGGAGTTTGGGAAATGAAGCTGGAGGAGGAAATAATTTCCAAGCTTGTTACGATGCTGCAAGACAATTAGACAACCGCCCCATACACTATGAAGGTACACGTGATGGAAAAGATTATGGCGGCAATCGCTTCAGTGACTTGTATTCGAAGATGTATCCTGGTATGAAATGGATGAATACTTACGTAAGTTCACTGGATAAACCGATGTTTATTTGTGAGTATGTTCATGCCATGGGAAATGCCATCGGTAATCTGAAGGAATATTGGGAAAGTATTGAAAGTAGTTCAGCTACTATTGGTGGAGCTATTTGGGACTGGGTAGATCAGGCTATTTATGAACCTCATGAGATAAAAAATGGTATTTATCGTTTACATACAGGCTATGATTTCCCTGGTCCTCATCAAGGTAATTTCTGTTCGAATGGAATTATTCCTGCTACTCGTGAGGAATCGCCTAAGTTGAAGGAGGTAAAGGCTGTATATCAATATGTGCATTTTGCTGATAAAGGAGTTGATTTAAAACGGAATGAAGCAAAGGTTTTGTTGAAAAATACATATGATTTTCTTTCGCTTGATAAATTCTATTTGCGTTGGCAGGTTGTGAAGGATGGTGTTTGTCTTACGCCGGATAGCATGAAACTTCCTGTTGTGATGCCTGATGATTCATTGTTGGTTACTTTAAAGTTGAAAGATATTGATTTAAAAAAGGCAGCTAAAGAAGGTGAAGAAGTTATGCTTGATTTATACGTATGTTGTACGGATACTGAAAGTTGGGCTGGTGCTGGGCATGAAGTTGCAAAACAGCAATATGAATTGTTATCTCGTTGTGGATTGCCTGAACTGAAAAAGCAGAATAGTAAAAAACTGAAATTGGATGTTTCGGATAGTGAGAATTTGCTGACAGTGAAGAATAAAAATATAGAAGCTGCGTTCAATAAGACAAATGGACAGTTGGTTTCATTGATTATGAATGGGAAACAAGTTATCAGTCAGGGTGTAGGATTTGTATACGATAATCATCGTTGGATAGAGAATGACAGATTCACAGAAACTGGTAATGGGTTGCAGGATAAAGGTACTTGTACGGTAACTGAAGATAAGGGTAACGTAATTGTTACAACAACTCGTGAAGGGAATTTGTGCAGCACTGATATTACTTATACTTTTACACAAGCTGGTGTGATGGATATGGAGGTCCTTTTCCGTCCACATACTGCTGATTTGAGACGTTGCGGATTGGTTGCAAATATTGATTCTACATTAAGTAATGTCGATTATTATGCATATGGTCCGTGGGAGAATTATAATGACCGTAAAGATGGTTGCATGGTAGGACGATATACCACAACAGTAGATGGTATGGAAGTTCCTTATATGAAACCTCAGTCTATGGGTAATCGTGAAGGCTTACGTGAGTTGACTTTACGTGATACTGATGGTAAAGGTGTGAATATTCAGACCGAAGGAAATGTTTCGTTTTCTGCTCTTTGGTATACAGATAAAGATTTGATGGACGGACAACATGCATGGGAGTTGACTAAACGTCCGTATATTGTGCTTCATTTGGATGCTGTCCATCGGGGAGTAGGTAATGCCAGCTGTGGGCAAGATGTAGATACATTGCCTATTTATCGTGTTCCACAGCAGGACACTAAGTATAAACTGCGCTTTTCTGCTTGTTCTCTGAATAAATAAGAGCATTTCAGCCAGGAGTCAAAACAGATTTTAGGAGAGTGCTAAAATAATAATCCTTTTATCTGTTTCGACTCCTGACTTTTATTGTTTGAAACCTTGGTATTAACAGAAACTATTGCAGGATAGTTTCATAAATTTTTATTTGCTATGAGAAAATTATTTGTTCTTTTAGTTGGATTTATGTCTGTCGCTGGATTAAAGGCTACAGATACTGTTTATATAAAAGCACCTCAGGTGCCGGTCTTGATAGAACGGCATGATAATGTTTTGTTCTACATGCGTCTTGACGCACGAGAAAGTAAAGTGTTAGATAATGTATCAGTAACCTTTGGAAAAAATGTACCTTTATCACAGATTAAATCTGTCAAGTTATATTATGGAGGAACAGAGGCTTTTCAGGACAGAGGGAAAAAACGTTTTGCTCCTGTTGATTATATTTCCAGTCATACTCCGGGTAAAACATTGTCAGCTAATCCTTCGTATGCTATTAAAAAGTCTGAAACTGCCCCAGAGGGAAATACCGTGTTGTTGACAGGCAATCAGAATTTATTTCCAGGTACTAATTTTTTCTGGGTTAGTATCGAAATGAACCAGGATGCTTCATTACTGACAAAGGTAACGGCTCAGATTACTCGCGTGGAAGCTGAGGGTAAGTCGTTACCTGTTAAGTGTGTATCTGCACCGGATGTTGTACGTCGAATGGGAGTAGGAGTACGTCATGCAGGAGATGATGGAGCAGCAGCTTTTCGAATACCTGGATTAGTAACAACAAATAAAGGGACTCTGTTGGGGGTATATGATGTTCGCTATAATAACAGTGTTGACTTGCAGGAGCATGTGGATGTGGGACTAAGTCGAAGTACTGATGGTGGAAAGACTTGGGAAAAAATGCGTTTGCCTTTAGCTTTCGGTGAATATGGTGGTCTTCCGTCTGCTCAAAACGGTGTGGGAGATCCTTCTATTTTAGTTGATACTAAAACAAATACAGTTTGGATTGTTGCTGCATGGACACATGGTATGGGTAATCAGCGGGCATGGTGGAGCTCGCAGCAGGGTATGGATTTAAATCATACGGCTCAGTTAGTTCTTGTAAAGAGTACAGATGATGGTAAGACTTGGTCGGAACCGATTAATATTACTGAACAGGTGAAGCGCCCGGAATGGTACTTCTTGCTTCAAGGACCGGGTAGAGGAATAACAATGAGTGATGGTACCTTGGTCTTTCCTATTCAATATATAGGTAAGGACCGTATTCCTAATGCTGGAATCATGTATAGCAAAGATGGTGGAAAAACATGGACAATTCACAATCATGCTCGTACTAATACTACCGAAGCACAAGTAGTGGAAGTGAGTCCTGGAACGCTGATGCTGAATATGAGAGATAATCGTGGTGGAAGTCGTGCCGTGTATACAACTTCTGATTTGGGTATGACATGGAAAGAACACGAATCATCGCGTACGGCACTGCCAGAACCTGTTTGTATGGCAAGTCTTATCAGTGTGAAAGCTGCTGATAATGTTCTGGGTAAGGATATCTTGGTTTTCTCTAATCCTAATACGACCAGCGCCCGTAAGGATATTACAATCAAAATAAGTCTTGATGGAGGAAATAGTTGGAGTCCGGAGCATCAGCTACTTTTGGATGAAGGAGAGAATTGGGGATATTCGTGCCTTACAATGATTGATAAGGAAACAATAGGTATTCTTTATGAAAGTAGTGCGGCACATATGACTTTCCAATGTGTAAAATTGAAGGATATTGTGAAGTGATAAATTATCTTCTATAGATATATAATAAAATCCCTTTATGGCATTAACCGGTTCAGATGGTAATGAACATAAAGGGATTTTTATTTATTTTGAAGCTCTTAAAATTTCACGCTTACCGCCCGGAGGGCCAGGAAGACGTTCTACTGTAAAACCTGCTGTTTGCAGCATACGGCGTATTACACCTTTGGCACAGTATGTTGTGAGAATTCCATTAGAAGAAAGTCGGCTGTATAGTGTATTAAAAAGTTCTTGACTCCACATTTCCGGCTGTTTTTCTGGAGCAAATGCATCGAAGTAAATAACGTCGTATTCCCCTTGAAAATCATACTTTGTGAAGTCATCCATTATTTTATGTAATGTAAAGTGTGGAGTAATCATTACATCAGTATTCCATTCGGCAGAATGTAATGCATAAAAATCGTTACTGCGTTCAGGACAAATCAATTCTGGATATTTCAAATGATGAATAATGTCGTCAGACACTGGATAACGTTCGATTGTGGTATAATGTATATTTCGTTGGCTCGAATCAGCTTCCAGAAGGGATAAAAAGGCATTCAAGCCTGTTCCAAAACCGATTTCCAATACTCGCGGGGTGGAGGACGGATGGTGTTTCAAGCCCATGTTTATAAAAATATGTTCCGACTCAGTCAATGCTCCTTTTATGGAATGATAATGTTCATCCAGTTCAGGAACGAAAAGAGTATAACTCCCGTCGGCAGTTTGTTCCAGTTTTATCATAATTTTTTGATATAAAAATAGTATCAGAAAAGACTAATGACTCCTAATGTCGCGGCTACCAGTATGGCATAGCGAGTTAACTTCCCGATAGTTATTGATAAAGTGACAATACCGATGTGTGCACGCATTAGTCCCAACACAATTAAGATAGCATCCCCTACAACGGGAAGGAAAGAAAACAATGCCATCCATGCTCCTCTTCCGTGAATGAATCGGGTAGCACGTTCCATCTGTTGAGGAGTCACTCCAAAATATTTTTCTATCCATTTCATTTTTCCGAGATGCCCTATCCAGTAACATGTTAGTCCGCCTAATACGTTACCGGCCGTTGTAGAAATTGTGGACCATATAGGATCAAGTCCTAATCCTACGCATGCAAGCAAGACAGCTTCAGAACTGAAAGGGAGTATGGTCCCTGCCAAAAAAGCTGACAGGAACATGCCAATGTACCCCCATTCGGTTAGAAGTTGAAGAAATGTATCCATAAATTAAATAAGCAAAGTACAAGCCATATTAATAGGGTTGCAATGAATAATATACGAGTAAACCGTGTAAAGGTTAGTGGAAACAGATGTCCTCCCATAAATACCATTGGAATAATAGATAGAGGTAATAATGCATCAATGTGTGAGGGCTGTATAGCAATAAGGATATTGATCCATATTCCCATAAAGAGTATGACTTGCAATAAAATGCGGGTTTGTACTTTATCCTTGTAAGCGGTTCGCAGGTAAGGTATGCTGTATATAATCCAAAGTACAACTATTGTAGCCCATAAGACGTAACGGCTGATATCTATTGTTGTATAGTCAATAGAGTCAAACTGTATAAGTCGTGAGGCTATAACGTAGAACTCTGCAGCTTGGTTAGAATATAGATAGTATCCAAACAGAAACCAGTATGGTAAGGTAAAGCCTATAATGCCGGCAAAGAATGTTTTCCCTTCGAGTGAACGAAGATTAATCATGTGGATATATAGCAATGGGGCTATCCAAGCGATACAAGGGACAATAAAACTACTTAATCCCATCCAGAAAAATGCGTGAAAGATGGGAGTTGAAGCATGCAATGATTCATAACTTTGAAATAATGAATATAGCATACATATAAAAAAAACAGGAAGTAACAGTTCTATATTCCATGTATGCAAGAAAGGTGTTGCTGCATAAAACAAGAGAAACAAAGATGCCGGAAGTGAAGTTCGGGTACGTATTAGTGCAAACTTTGTGTCAATCTCTACAAGCAGATACGTAGCAAGGCCGAAACTTAATAAAGAACCTATATTTGCCCATAGTTGTGGAGTAGATATGGTCCATAAGAATAGTGTCAGTATAGCTACTACGGGTAATGTGATACGTCCCGTTGATGCTTCATATTGGAATCTGTTTTTTGTCTGGATCATATTACGGCATGTTTCATTACAGGAAATTCACTATACAGATTACACAGGTTATTTTAGTTAATATAGAACTATTGGTATACCTATGTAATCTGTGGTGAACTATATATTATAAATCGAAGCCGATATCAGAACGGAAATATTTCTTCTCGAACGAAATTTTTCCAGCATTGGTAAATGATTGTTTTAATGCTTCTTCTTTATTGGCTCCATACGAGCTGACAGCGATGACACGTCCTCCGGCAGTGACAACCTGACCGTCTTTCAAGGCTGTTCCAGCATGGAATACAATACTGCCTCCAGCTTTTGCATCTTCGATACCTGTCATCGGATAGCCTTTTTCATAAGCTTCCGGATATCCGCCTGATACCAGCATAACACATACAGCTGAACGTGGATCAATTTCCTGTATTTTTTCATCAAGGTTGCCTGCAGCTACTCCTTCAAACAATTCTACAAGGTCGCTCTTGATACGTAGCATGACACTTTCTGTTTCTGGATCACCCATGCGGACATTGTATTCGATAACCATAGGTTCACCTTTTACATTAATCAGTCCGAAGAAAATAAAACCTTTATAGTCAATGCCTTCTGCTGCAAGACCTTCTATAGTGGGGCGAATAATGCGCTCATCTACTTTTTTCATCCAGATTTCGTCTGCAAAAGGTACAGGTGAAACCGATCCCATACCACCCGTGTTCAGGCCTTTATCTCCTTCGCCAATACGTTTGTAGTCTTTAGCCTCAGGTAGAATCTTATAATTCTTTCCGTCAGTCAGCACAAAAACAGAACATTCGATGCCGCTCAGAAACTCTTCGATGACAACTGTTGCTGAAGCGTTGCCGAACATGCCACCCAGCATTTCTTTCAACTCTTTTTTAGCTTCTTCCAGTGTCGGAACTATCAGTACACCTTTACCAGCGCATAGGCCGTCAGCTTTTAGTACATAAGGAGCTTGTAAGGTTTCGAGAAAAGCAAGACCTTCTTCCAGATTGGCAGAAGTAATGCTTTTATATCCGGCAGTTGGAATATGATGACGCTGCATGAAGCCTTTGGCAAATTCTTTACTACCTTCGAGTACGGCACCTGCTTTTGACGGACCGATTACTGGAATATTTGCTAAAGCTGCATCGTTCTTGAAGAAATCGTAGACACCTTTCACCAATGGATCTTCAGGACCTACTACTACCATGTTGATATCATTTGCTAAAACGAATTGTTTGATAGCTTCGAAATCATCAGCTTTTATAGCTACATTTTCGCCAACTTCACGTGTACCAGCATTACCCGGTGCAATGTATAACTTTTCGATTTTCGGACTTTGGGCAATTTTCCAAGCCAGTGCATGTTCTCGTCCGCCTGAGCCTAACAGTAAAAGTTTCATATTCTTATAATGTTATGATTTGTTGTCTTTATTTTATTTCAAATGATCAAGGAAGTAACGGGTAATATGCTCATGCAAATGAACGCGATCACGTCCCATCATGTTATGTCCGTCTTCAGGATAGATGAAGAAGTCAGGATGAGTACCTGCATCGATACAAGCACGCAGGAAACTGATGCTATGCTGTGGAACACAAGTCGGATCCATTCCCCCGATAATGATTTCTAAACGACCTTTCAGGTTTCCTGCTTTTAACCGCAGATTAGAACCTTTATATCCTTCAGGGTTTGTTTCTGGAGTATCCATATATCTCTCGCCGTACATCACTTCATAGAACTGCCAGTCAATAACTGGACCGCCAGCTACTCCTACCTTAAAGATATCCGGATAAGTCAGCATCAGGTTTGTTGTCATAAATCCTCCGAAGCTCCATCCATGAACACCAATCTTGTCGGCATCAACGTAGGGGAGTGACTGCAGGAACTTGGCACCTTCTACCTGGTCTTTCATTTCCTCTACTCCTAAATGGCGGAACGTACAATTTTCAAACTTGATACCTCGATTATCACTTCCGCGGTTGTCAACGGTCAGCATTACATAACCTTGTTGTGCCATGTAAAGATCCCATCCACGTGCATCGTAAAAACGAGTATTGTGTATCATCTGTGCGTGCGGACCTCCGTATACGTAAATGATAGCCGGATATTTTTTGTTCGGATCGAAGTTGACAGGCTTTATCAAACGATAATACAAATCTGTTTCTCCATCCGCTGCTTTAATTGTTCCTATAGTAATTTCAGGTAAATTATAGCCTTCTTTCAACGGATCGGTTGCAGTAAAGAGGGTTATACCTTTTTTCCCTGTTGTAGGAAGAATACTGATTTCACGTGGAACATCATTCGAAGTAAAGTAATCGATAAGATAGGTTCCACTGGCTGATAGTTTGGCCTGATGAGTACCGTCTGCTATGCCAATCAATGTACGTTTCCCATTTTTTACACTCAGACTGAATATATTAGTCTGCAAAGGAGATATTTCTGTACTTGCAATGATTATTTCCTTACGTGAAGTATTGAAGCCCAAAACATCCTGAACCAGCCAATCGCCAGTTGTAAGTGGAGTCGTTTTCAAGTATTCACAATATTGGTCTTCGTTATCCTTACCAGTCTTCCACTCACCTTTCAATTTAGTTTTTGTATCCATAAGATACAAATGATTGAAGCCATCACGTTGAGTCTGGTAAATAAATTGACTGTCATCCCAAGGTAGAAATATCAGAGGGTGCTGAGGCTCTACATAGCGTGTATGCTTTTCTTCGTAGAGTATACCAGTTCTCTTTCCGCTTACAGCATCGTACTGAACGAGCTGTGCATAGTTCTGATCACGGTTCAATTCAATTACAAATACACTCTTTTCGTCAGGACTCCAACTGATGTTGGTAAAATAACGGTCAGTAGGATCGCCGGCCTGTAAATAAATAGTCTTACCATTTTTTACATTATATATTCCGACTGTTACTTTGTGACTTGTCATGCCGGCCATTGGATACTTGTCGGGCACAAGTTCTGCAATACGGGCTGTCGTATTTACCTGTGGATAATCGGTTACCATGCTTTGGTCCATACGATAGAAAGCCAGATATGTACCTTTCGGACTCCAGAAAGTCCCCTTCATGATGCCGAACTCATTGCGATGAACGGCCTGACCATATACAACATTCTTCTCTGATTCTTGATTCTCTGCAACTTTAGAATTAACCATGCTGCTGAAGTCTCCTTCATGTGCTATATATAAATCATTTCCGATGGTATAGGCCATGTAACCATTCTCCTTACAGAAGTCAAAATTAGTCGCTCCTTCTCCTTGTATTTTGAATAGGTTGACAATTTTCTTTTTATCGAAATCATACCACACCATGTATTTCTGTCCGGGAGTACAATCATCATACTGTGTAAAAGTAATTACATTACGGTCACTCCATGGAAGTGAAGCATACATCAGGGTGCGAAGCGGTTTAATATGTCCTGTAAGTTTATAAGGCATTTCACTGTTTGTTAAAGCCTTGTTTACTTCTTCCAAAGTAACTATTATAGTTTCTTTTCCGCTTTTAGAATCTATTTTTTTGATATTTTCTATATCTGCACGTACGCATACATCTCCCCACCACTGTAAGCCTGGCAGACTTTTCGGCACAAGATTATAGTAATTGCTTCCACCCGGTATGACATCGTTAAGAGTAAAAGCTTTTTTTTCCTGGGCAGATGAGCCAGTTGCAATCATACAGAATAAAGCTATAATTTGAAAAATTCGTTTCATCTTTTTAGTTATTCGTTCTCTGTATTTTCTTCATTTGGACGGCGACGGTGCATATAACGAGGTGCCGGTGCCTGCTTTGGACGTCCGTCATCGGTAGATGGGCGTGAAGGGCGGTTCTCACGAGAGAAGTTTTTCTTATCATTTTCTTTACGTTCTGTCCGGAACCCAGGTTTTCTATCTCCTTTGTATTCCACTCTTTCTGCACGTTTTCGTGGACGTGCTTCGTTTCCTTCCCGCTTGGGCTTAAATTCTTTGTCACTGTTTTCGCTGCGGAAAGTCTTGTATTTTCCGTCGAAAATCTGATATTTACGGAATTGACATTCCAGAGAGCCATTGAATAAAGGAACTTTAACCGATGGTTTCAAACCGATTTGATCAAAACACTCGTCACGATAACTCAATATCCAGGCATCATTTCCACAGAAGGCATGTTTCAAGCGTTCGCCAATCATCTGATATAATCCCAGCAAGTCGTCCGATGAAATTCGTTCTCCATAGGGTGGATTGGTTATGATAATACTCTTTTCCTTAGGCTGTTCAAACTGCTGGAACGGCTGTATTTTCAGAATAACATCTTTGCTAACTCCGGCTGCTTTCACATTATGGGTAGCAATTTCGTTTGCTTTTGGATTATTATCATATCCGTAAATCTTATGCTTAAAGTCACGTTCATTCGAGTCATCATTATAAATTGAGTCGAACAAATCCTGATCGAAATCTCGCCATTTTTCGAATCCAAATTCTTTGCGGAATACACCTGGGGCGATGTTACGTGCAATCAGTGCTGCTTCAATAGGAATTGTTCCAGAACCACACATCGGATCAATTAAGTCACATTCACCTCTCCATCCTGTCATCAGAATCATACCTGCTGCCAATACCTCATTCAGTGGGGCTTCTACTTGTTCCTGGCGATATCCACGGCGGTGTAACGATTCTCCAGAGCTGTCGAGTGAAAGTGTACAACGGTCTTCTGCAACGTGAATGTTGATGGCCAAATCCGGATTGCTAATGCGAACAGACGGACGATTGCCTGTTTTTTCACGGAAATAATCGACTATAGCATCCTTCACTTTGTAGGCAACAAATTTTGAATGGCGGAAATCATTCGAGAATACTACGGCATCGACAGCAAAACTGCTCATATTATCTAAGTAATCTTCCCAGGCAATACTTTTGACAGCGTCGTATACTTCATCGGCTGTTTTTGCTGTAAAATGCTTGATCGGTTTCAGGATGCGGATAGCTGTGCGTAGACAAAAGTTAGCACGATACATCATTGCTTTGTCACCTGTGAAGGAAACCATACGGCGTCCGATTTCGATGTTTCCGGCTCCCAGTTCGGTGAGTTCTTGTGCCAGTACTTCTTCCAGTCCCTGGAAGGTTTTGGCGATAAGCTCGAATTCTTGATTCATTTTAATTAAATTACGTAATTTCAATTATTTGTGCAAAAATATGAATTTTCAGTCAGTCAGTCAACTGTTTGACAAGGTTTAAAATACTTTTTCTGACAAGCCTGTTATTTTCTTTTTTAGTTTATGGCATTTTATATTGAAAAAATCTTTTAGAATGTTTTTCTTCGAGTGAAGTTGGTTTTGATATTTTAGTAATCAGAAGAAAAAAATGTATCTTTGTCGAAACATGATTATTAGCCGAAAGTAATGCAAATGAAGAATCTGATAGTCGGAATAAGTACTTTGTAAGTTTTGGCAAATAAGAATATACGGAATATTAAAAATTTAGAGCATGAGAATACGTACTTTATGTTTGGTATTGGGTATATTGTTGTCGGTTGCAGTGGTGAAAGCCGACGAGGAAAGTTTGTGGCAGCTGGAAGCTGTTGATATTCATGCGCCGTATGCTCCGGCTCCGATGGCCAATGGAAGTATTGGTATTTTGCCCCAGAAGGAGCCTTTTAAAGTAGAGCACGTTATGCTGAATCATGTTTTTGATGCAGCTGCTCCTCATGTGGTGAGTCGAGTGATGAGAGGAATTAACCCCTTCTGTTTATCGGTAAAAATAGATGGAGAAGCGGTTGATACGTCGAACATATCCAGTTGGCATCAGATAATAGATATGCGCCGTGCCATACATCGTACCGACTTGTCTGCATTGAACAAGGCAAATATTTCTTATGAATTATGTGCATTACGTAATTTGCCATATGCTGGTTTGATTCATGTAAGGATTCAGGCTCGTAAAAATATGATGCTCGAAGTCCGTTCTGCGATGGATATTCCTGATGATTATGCCAAATCTGCAGTCCGTTATCGAGAGATGGAGGCTGAGGGGCATCCTATGTACATGCTCGAATCGGATGCAACTTCCCGTTGGGGTTATCGTCGGGTGGCTGCTACTTCTTCTTTCCTTTTCGAAGGTAACCTAATAAAACCAATATATGATGAGGCAACTCATGAACTTTATTTTTCACTTTCGGTTAAAGAAGGAGAAACATTTTGTTTTTCTTTGATTGGAAGTGTTTGCTCTTCTCGTGATTTCCTTGATCCTTTTAATGAAGCGGAGCGTCAGGTAATTTATGCGATACACGAAGGTCGGGAAGCTTTAATGCAGGCCCATTATCGTTTGTGGAATGAACTGTGGCAAAGCGATGTGCGTATAGAAGGTGATGATAATGCACAGCGTATTGTTCGTTTTGCCTTATTCAATTTGTATGCTTCGTGTCGTGCTGGAAGTAGGTTGAGCATACCACCGATGGGGCTTTCGTTACAGGGATATAATGGACATATTTTTTGGGATACAGAGTTGTGGATGTATCCTCCTATGCTTTTATTGAATCAGGATATAGCCCGGTCTATGCTCGATTATCGGTTCGATCGCCTCCCTGCTGCTCGTAAGAAAGCACTATCTTATGGTTATCGGGGAGCTATGTTTCCATGGGAAAGCGATGATTCTGGTGAAGAGGCAACTCCAACTTTTGCTTTAACCGGACCGTTTGAACATCATATTACAGCTGATATAGGAATTGCCTGTTGGAATTATTATTGCATAACTCATGACATGCATTGGTTGCAACGTGAAGGTTATCCGCTGCTTAAAGAGATAGCTGATTTTTGGGTAAGCCGTTCTTCTTATAATCCCGATGGCTCGTATTCTATTCACAACGTAACAGGGGCCGATGAATATGCAAATGGGGTGACTGATAATGCCTTTACAAATGGTGCAGCTTCACTTGCTTTACAGTACGCTTGTCGTGCTGCTGAAGTTTGTGGTGAGAAAATTCCTGAAGCGTGGCGGAAAGTTGGAGAAAATATCCGCATTTTACAGTTTGAAAATGGTGTAACTCGTGAACATGCTACTTATAAAGGAGAGATGATAAAGCAAGCCGATGCCAATTTGTTGGCTTATCCATTAGGTTTGATAACAGATGAAAAGCGGCAGAAACAAGATTTGGAATATTACGCTGAGCGTATAGACCAGAAAGACGGTCCTGCCATGTCGTATTCTGTTTATTGTGTTCAGTATGCTCGTATGGGAGAAGCTGGCAAGGCTTATGAAATGTTCCGCCGTTGTTATGAACCAAATTTGAGAGCACCTTTTGGAGTTATTTCGGAAACTCCGACAAGTAACAATCCTTATTTTATGACTGGAGCAGGAGGTTTACTGCAGGCTGTGCTGAATGGTTTCTGTGGATTGCAGATTACAGATAATGGCATCGTGCAGCTCCCTTCAGTACTTCCTCCTCATTGGAAGCGGATAGTAGTTACTGGAGTAGGTCCCGATAAACAAACTTATATCAGAGAAAGGTAAGATATGCACGAGATAGAAAAGGCGTTTATTGAAAAGCTGCGTAAAGGTGATGAGAAGAGGAAAATTTCCTATGAAGGATTTTGAATTTATTTTCTCGATGTTTTTGATAGATGATAACTCCTCATTTTTAATTCTTGATATAGAATAAAGTTACAACAACGAGGGACGGTATATTCCTTTGATTATTGGTATTAAAAAAGCCTTTGAATAAAAAATAAGAAAAACTCATAGATGAACTTATTGGTATTGCTCTTAAAATACACTTTTGTTAATTGCTTAATCAATAACAGTTATAGGTAAAATGAGTTTTAATTCTTATTTTTGAATTAAATAAATAACGTTTGTATGAATAAGATTAATCAGTTTCTTGTAGCGTGTTCATTGTGTGCTTTTCCTGTTATAGGACAGGCTCAGCAGGACACTTCCTATTTTGTAAAGCATTTACAGTTTTCTGGAAATGAAAGCATAGATCAGAAAGTAGCGATGGCAGCCCGTCTGGTTCCTTCTCCGCAACAGTTATCCTGGCAGCAAATGGAGTTGACAGCCTTTCTGCATTTTGGAATTAATACATTTACCGGTCGTGAATGGGGAGATGGTACGGAAGATCCTTCTTTGTTCAATCCGACAGAACTGGATGCTGACCAATGGGTACGCACCTTGAAAGAGTGTGGCTTCAAGATGGTACTTCTTACAGCCAAGCATCACGACGGCTTCTGCCTGTGGCCAACCAAGACGACTTCTCATTCGGTTGCTTCTTCTCCGTGGAAGAACGGCAAGGGTGACGTGGTACGTGAACTTCGTGATGCATGTACCAAGTATGGCATGAAATTCGGTGTATACCTGTCTCCTTGGGATCGTAATGCTTCCTGCTACGGTAATTCTCCTGAATACAATAAGTTCTTTATCGAACAGCTTACAGAGTTGCTGACCAATTACGGTGAGGTGCATGAGGTGTGGTTCGACGGTGCAAACGGTGAAGGCCCGAACGGAAAGAAGCAGGTGTACGACTGGGATGCCTTTTATAAGACGATCCAGCGTTTGCAGCCTAAGGCTGTGATGGCGATAATGGGTGATGATGTACGTTGGGTTGGCAATGAGAAAGGTATCGGTCGTGAAACAGAATGGAGCGCAACGGTTCTTACTCCGGGTATCTATGCTCGTAGTAACGCAAATAACGAGCGGTTGAATATCACTCAGCAGGCGAAGGATTTGGGCAGTCGTAATATACTGAAGGATGCAACGGAACTTTTCTGGTATCCATCGGAAGTGGATGTATCGATTCGTCCGGGGTGGTTTTGGCATGAAGAGGAAAATGCAAAGGTGAAGAGCCTGAAAGAACTGTCGGATATTTATTTTCAGTCAGTAGGCTATAATTCGGTCCTTTTGCTGAATATACCTCCCGACCGCCGGGGTTTGCTGAACGAAGCAGATGTAGCCCGTTTAAAGGAATTTGCAGCTTACCGCCGTCAGGTCTTTTCGGATGATAAGATTCAGAACGGTAATGTTTCGTGGACTGCTTGTGCGGGTGAATCCCGTTCCTATGCTGTTCGTCCGGAGAGTCGGCTGAACGTGGTTCAAGTTCAGGAAGATATCTCGAAAGGTCAGCGTGTGGAGAAGTTTACGGTTGAGGCTTACCATGACGGTCGCTGGCAGTCATTGGGTGAAGGTACGACCATCGGTTATAAGCGTATGCTTCGTTTTCCGGAGCTGACGGCTGATTCCATCTGTGTCCACATTGATTCGTGTCGTCTTTGTGCGAATATATCGAATGTTTCAGCTTATTATGCTCCAACTCTTGCGAGCCAGTCTTCGGCTGCTGACTGGAATACTCTTCCACGCAGTACGTGGAGCCAGCTGTCCTCTTCTCCTCTTGTAGTAGACTTGGGCAAGCCGGTCCGTCTGAAGGCTTTCACCTACGCTCCTTTGAACGGAGAGGCAAAACCGACGATGGCTTATCATTACCAGTTCTCTGTCAGTGAGGACGGAAAGGAGTGGAAGGTATTGGTATCGGATGGTGAGTTCAGCAACATCATGCATAACCCGTTGCCCCAGACCGTGGCTCTTCCGTCAGTAACGATAGTTCGTTATGTGAAGCTGGAGGCCACAACTCCGGATGATGCTCCTGCTGTCATGGCAATGGAGGAGCTTGGAGTAACTGTGGTGCCGGACGAAAAGTAATATATAAATTGAATAGGGAGATTGCGTTAAGTTTACCATTAGGTAGTGACGTCCCCAATGTCACATTATAAAATGTAAATATAAAATAGCTCTATCATTTTCCAAAAGAATTTGATAGAGCTATTTTTCAATGAGGAGTTTAAATGAAGAGATTCTTATCCTTGGAATTTATCTTGATATTATTGTAAATTCGATTCTTTTTTATTCCCTTCGCTGTACAATACGTGCTCCGGCCGGTACACTTTCCGTTACCCAAATATTACCACCGATTGTTGCGCCTTTGCCGATAGTGATACGTCCTAAAATGGTCGCATTAGAATATACGATGACGTCATCTTCCAGAATCGGATGGCGGGCGATACCCTTTATCGGATTTCCATTCTCATCAAGTGGAAAGCTCTTGGCTCCCAATGTTACTCCTTGATAGAGCTTTACATTATTACCGATGATACATGTAGCTCCGATTACCACACCTGTACCATGATCGATTGTAAAATGGTGTCCGATTTGTGCTCCCGGGTGAATATCAATTCCTGTTTCCGAATGAGCCATTTCAGTAATAATACGAGGAATGAGAGGAACATTCAGCATATACAGTTCATGAGCTATGCGGTAATTGGTAATTGCACGAATAATAGGATAGCAACAGATGATTTCTCCAAAGCAAGTGGCTGCCGGATCTCCGTAATACGCCGCTTCTACATCGGTAGCAAGAATACGCCTTATTTCGGGAAGTTTGCTGATGAAACGAGCTGCGATAGAGGCTGCTGTATCTCGGTCGGGAATTTTTTTTATTGTATCTTCCGAAGGATTATTTTCCAGTCCGAAACACAATCCTGCCTGAATCTGTTCGGTCAGTAAACTAAATAGTTCTTCTACATTGACTCCAATATGGTAATTGATCGTTCTTCGATGAACAGTGGAGTTTCCAAAATAGCCGGGAAATAGAATTTCACGAGCTAATTCTACAATACGGCGGAGTGATTTTCCTGACGGCAATGGATCACCATCTTTGTATTGGTGGAACAAACCTTCGTATGAACGATTGTCGGATAGTTCGCTTACTGCCTGCGTCAGGGTATGTGTGTAATCGGATAGACTCATAATACTTTATTTTAGCTTGAAAAACAAAGTTAGTTATTTTCAATAAGTAAGATAAGAGAGGAGAGTGTTTTCCTCTTCCTATATGGATTATAATTGTATTTTTGCAAAAAAATACAGATAATATGGTAGTGAATAAGAAAAATCCTTTTGCTTGGAAAGCGAAGCAGTCAGGAAAGAAAAAAACGAGTGGTAAACGTGTTGGCAAATCAAAACCTGAAAAAGCAAATAATCAGCTGAACAGGAGAGTAAAGTAATCATTCCTCTTTTTCATTTAGTCGAGCAAATGATTCCACCTCCCAAAACTACGTCATCCCGATAAAAAGCGGCAGCTTGTCCGGCTGCGATGGCGGCCAGTGGTTCATGCAACCTGACGTGCAGGCGTCCGTCGGAAGTTGGAGCAACTGTACAGCGGTTGGCTTGTTTACGGTAACGTATTTTTACGATGATTTGCTCTGTTGTTTCGAATAAAGCAGCAGGATTTGTTACATGCCAATCGGTGAGATACATTTCTGTTTGTTCCAGTGAACTGAGTGTATCGCTGATTATAATGCTATTTGTTTGTGGAATAATTTCTTTAACAAATAGGGCTTTGTTCAGATAAATACCTAATCCTCTGCGCTGTCCGATGGTGTAGAAAGGATAACCTTCATGTTTTCCCATATAATTTCCGGATTCATCGTAGAAATTTCCGGGACTGATAAATGTTGCTTCTACATGTTTCTTGAGGAAGGTCCGATAATCCATAGGACAAAAACACACTCCCAGACTGTCACGTTTGTGAGCGGCTTTCAGGTGTCCTCGTTCGGCAGCAATTTCACGTACTTTACTTTTAGTTAATGCTCCCATAGGTAACAACATGCGTTCCAGAATGTCCTGTGGTAGTCCCCACAAAAAGAATGACTGATCTTTGTCGCTATCGGCCCCGGTAGTAATGTGCCAGTATCCGTCAATATTCCGCTTCTGTACGTAATGGCCAGTAGCATAATGATAAATGCCTCTTTCATCGGCAAGTTGTTTCAGCAATGGCCATTTCAGGTAATTGTTACAAAGTGTACAGGGTACAGGAGTACGTCCAGCCATGTATTCATTGATAAAGTAGGAAATAATTTGTTGGCGGAATTTCTCCCGTACATCATAGGCTATGTGGGGAATATGTAACCGTTCACATAATTCACGGGCGTCGTCCAGATATTCTGTATTGTTATCTTTTTCATAAAAACGGAAGGTTACGCCGGTTACTTCGTATCCGGCCTCTTGCAGAAGCAACGCAGCGACCGAACTGTCTGTTCCTCCGCTCATACCTAACAGAACTTTCTTGTTTTCTTGCATATTATTTTACGTATGGGCATAAAAAAAGGAGTACCGCTGTACTCCAACCTTTGTTAACCTTAAATCTAATACTATGAAAAACACGATGCAAAGGTACGGACTTTTGGAAAACCTGCAAATATTACGACTAAAAAACTATGTTTTATAACATGATTTAAGAATTTGCCTCGTTGTTCTATGTTTGTTAACTAAAAGTGTCGCTTCTTTTTTTGACAAATGTATGTCATTTTTTATTGGAGCTAAGCCACACTGGCAGCTTGTTTGAGAAAAAAAAGACCCTCTGTTTCCTTATTATTTCTTTTTTCTGTATTTTTGTGACTTAACTAAAAGAGATAATTATGGAAAATAAGCTGACTATTTATAATACGCTTACCCGTCGCAAGGAACTGTTTGTTCCGTTGCATGCTCCTCATGTAGGCATGTATGTGTGCGGGCCTACTGTTTATGGTGATGCCCATTTGGGACATGCTCGCCCGGCTATTACATTCGATATTCTTTTCCGTTACCTTACACATCTGGGGTATAAGGTACGTTATGTACGAAATATTACCGATGTAGGACATTTGGAACATGATGCTGACGATGGTGAAGATAAAATTGCAAAGAAAGCCCGTCTGGAACAATTGGAGCCGATGGAAGTTGTTCAGTATTACCTGAACCGCTATCATAAGGCTATGGAAGCATTGAACGTGCTTCCTCCCAGCATTGAGCCGCATGCATCGGGACATATCATCGAACAGATTCAGTTGGTAAAGGAAATTTTGAAGAACGGATATGCTTACGAAAGCCAGGGGTCTGTTTATTTTGATGTGGCAAAATATAACAAAGATCATCATTACGGGAAGCTCTCCGGACGTAATCTGGATGATGTTATCAATACAACCCGTGAACTGGACGGACAGCAGGAAAAACATAATCCTGCCGATTTTGCTCTTTGGAAATGTGCACAGCCGGAACATATCATGCGTTGGCCTTCACCGTGGAGCGACGGTTTTCCGGGCTGGCATTGCGAATGTACTGCGATGGGACGCAAATATCTGGGTGAAACGTTCGATATTCACGGAGGTGGCATGGACTTGATTTTCCCACATCATGAATGTGAAATTGCCCAGAGTGTAGCTTCACAGGGACATGACATGGTACGTTACTGGATGCATAACAACATGATTACCATCAACGGCCAGAAGATGGGTAAGTCACTGGGTAACTTCATTACGCTCGATGAGTTCTTTACCGGATCGAACAAACTTCTTGCTCAGGCTTATTCACCGATGACGATTCGTTTCTTTATTCTTCAGGCACATTACCGTAGTACAGCTGACTTCAGCAATGAGGCTCTTCAGGCTGCTGAAAAAGGCTTGGAACGTCTGATGGAAGGAGTTAAGAATCTGGAACGTATTACTCCTTCGAAGACGACTACAGGCATTGAACCGGCCGGATTGCGCGAAAAATGCTATGAAGCTATGAACGATGACCTGAATACACCGATTGTAATTTCTCATTTGTTCGATGCGATTCGTATGATTAATACCGTAATCGATAAGAAAGCAACTATCAGTGCTGATGATCTTGCTGAATTGAAGAGTGTATTCCATACATTTGTATTCGATATTCTTGGCTTGAAGGCTGAGGCTGAAAACAATGCTGCACGTGAAGAAGCGTTTGGCAAAGTGGTAGATATGTTGCTTGAACAGCGTATGCAGGCAAAGGCTAATAAAGACTGGGCAACCAGTGACAAGATTCGTGATACATTGGCTGCTTTGGGATTTGAAGTCAAAGATACAAAAGATGGATTTACCTGGAAGCTGAATAAATAAAGGTTCATATTTTTCTTAATAGATAAATTAGGTAAGTAAACGCGGATTTGTGCAGATATAATTGCATGAATCCGCGTTTGTTTGTATTACCACATCGATTATAATAAATTTGGTTGCTTTTTTGCTCTTCACGCCCTTCACATATGTACATAAATGGAGATAATCAGGTTTATTAATAAAATATTTTATAATGGCCTATTTACATAATAAATACCTGAGTTCGGGATAAGTTTAGAATAAGGCCAGTTGTTTTGAGTCCTCAATATAGTATCCTTGCAATGCATCCGGTTTGTTTTCAAAGAAACAA
>NZ_DBMACV010000024.1:0-44294 GCF_057861905.1 Phocaeicola sp.
ATGAATGTGTTTCTGTAATAGTAAGTTGTTGCTTGAAATCTCACTATTCAGAGCTTCTTTTCTTGAAATGACTTGTGAAATTGAATCGTTCCTTGAAATTCCTTCACTTGCAGAAACTTCTTCACCCAAGGTGTATTTTACACATGCATTGAGTATTCTAAGACTGTTGTATGTATTGATTGAATACTTATCGGGAGTACTACTATATAACGAATCAGCTTTGTCGCAAAAATATTTTGCAATGCCTGTATGCCTGTTGTTTAGATTGAGAAAACCTAAAGTAATTAACCTTCCCAAACTGTTTTCAGGTAATTCCGTTAAATAGCTTTTGGCTTTTTCGTAATTTACGCCTGGTGTATTTGCATAGTTCAGCACATAGGTTGTATAATTAGATTCTCCTTTATTTTGTTGTGAAAAATCAATGGCACGGGCGATATAAACCAATGCGGAGTCATTTTCATTGATAAAGCCATAGCAGGCCCCAATTTGGTGCAGAGTATAGGCCTTTTGTTGTTCTGTTTCCGCATAAGTTAATGCTTTCCTTGCATATACTATTGCTTTATTGTAATCTTTTTCAGCAGACGGTTCACAATAAATATCTGCCAGTTTCATATTCAAAGAATATAATTGGGTTTTATTTCCCTCACCTATCATATTGATTGACTGCTGCAAATAATAGAACATTGAATCTTGTTGTCCACGCCACATAGACTGATAGGCTTTGAGTTGATAGGCTTTGAATAGCTCTATGCTGTCACAATTCTGCTTGAAATAGGATACACTGTTGTCCAAAAGGCTATCGGAAGCAAAGGCTTTGTTTTGTTGAAGTTTTACAGTAGCAAGCAATATTCCGCATCGTGCTCTTTGTTGCTGGGTCAATTTTGAATATGGATATAATGTTTCCAGTATTGTTTGGGCAGAATCGGGATGCTCAACGACCATTGATTCTGCCGTATCCAAAATCCTCTCTTTTTGTGTGGAATTGTTACATGCACATAACGCCACTGCTAATATAATGATATATAGTATATTTCTCATACTTGTCCCTTTTGATACAAAAGTATATATTTCTTTTAAGAAAACCGTTAAGGAAAAAAGAAAGATCCACGTTCTGCAGTGTCAGCCAGTGTTCGTAGTACATTCAATGGCTTGAGTGTTTTCACCGTGTACTTCTTCTTCGCTTTCTGTAACATGACATTTGATTTTTTGTTAGTCCGGCTTACAGGGGCCGGAGTTCCCATAACTACAGGCTTAAAAAGGTCGTGTTCCGAACATGCAAGGCTTCGGGAAAAAATACTGCAAGCCCTCTGGGGCGAGGATGATTTTTTCCATGAACCCGAAGGGCTGCCTTGCTTGTACGAGAAGAACACGAATTACCTTTGCCTGTGGTTATGGGAACTCAGCCGCGGTATGACTTCTCTTTTGAGGTATGTTTGTGTGGTGAGATTATGGCCTTTTTATTCGGCCTTTTCAGAAAGAAATGTTCTCTTTGCAAATGAAATAATGAGTTGTTTGAAAGCATGAGAAATATAGCGGTTCGGAACAGTCCGGCTTTTTTTTATCCAAAACTTGCCTGATTACAAATAGAGAAATGCGATTTATTTAGGGGTATACTCAGCTTAGAAATCTTCTTCTAAAATTCTAATATATCGTTGGGCTATGAGATAATTGAGCAGCTTTCAGAGGGGATAAAACAATGTTTATTTTTCCTACAACAGATATAGAAATTTATGTATAAAATTGCTGACAAATGAAATGCCTTATAAAGGATTACTTCAATAGCTTGTATACGAACGAAACGAATCTATATGGCTCTTGTCGAAGAGGACTCTATACGATGAACAGGGAGCGTTTGTATCATTGCGAGTTGTACGGTGTAGATTCGATATGGAACGAGATATGGGACGAAGAAGTGTATCCCATAGTATCAGGTCAATGGAAAAATAAATACCGCTTGGGTAATCTATAAAGAG
Organism: Phocaeicola sp.; assembly: GCF_057861905.1. Taxonomy (NCBI): domain Bacteria; kingdom Pseudomonadati; phylum Bacteroidota; class Bacteroidia; order Bacteroidales; family Bacteroidaceae; genus Phocaeicola; species Phocaeicola sp. Next base: position 1,974 of record NZ_DBMACV010000024.1, read on the forward strand.
CAGGTATGAAAAGTTTACGTTTTCAATTGCTTTTAAACTTATGTCCGAAGAGATGGGTTAAAGGGGTATTCAGGAGAATCCAAAGTCTTATTTGTTGGTTGGAAATAGTTTGCTGGTTAGAAATATGAATTAAAGATTTTTTATTGCTGAGAGATCCTTTATAAGACACGGATTCTACTATATGATTTTAGTGACTGTAATGAGTAGATGGAATAAAGGTCTGAATTGTCAGGTGAGCTATAGGCATGTGTTTGTTTCCTCTTGATATGAGCTAATGATCGGTACAGGTCATTTACAACTGAATTTGTCAGTGAGGAAAATATTTTATAATTTATACGGAAAAGAGAATGGAGTAATAATTCATATCTCTGTATAATAAAGAAGAGGTACTTAGATCATCCTTTCTGATATATGCACCTCTTCTTGATTGGCTATGGGATTCTATAGAATCTTTCTGTCAAAATATTTTAAACTTCCAGCGCTCCTATAATGTCGCGTACAGATGAATAGCCATGGCGATCCAGATAGTCGTTGATACCATCAGCGACCTTCATTGTGATAGCCGGGTCGATGAAGTTGGCGGTTCCTATCTGGATGGCAGTAGCACCTGCCAACAGGAACTCAACGGCATCCTTCCAGTTCATGATACCACCCAGTCCTATTACCGGAATCTTTACGGCTTTGGCTACCTGCCAAACCATTCTCAAGGCAATCGGTTTTACGGCTGCACCGCTCATACCGCCGGTTACGGTCGACAGGATAGGCTTGCGCTTTTCAGCATCGATAGCCATTCCCAACAAGGTATTGATGAGCGATACACTGTCGGCTCCTGCACCTTCTGCCGCCCGTGCAATTTCGGTGATGTCGGTTACGTTCGGCGAGAGTTTTACGATCAGTGTCTTATGGTATACCTTACGTACGGCACTTACTACTTCAGCAGCTCCATGTGCCGAAACGCCAAAGGCCATACCGCCTTGTTTCACGTTTGGACAGGAAATGTTCAGTTCAATAGCCGGAATGTTTTCCAGTTCGTTGATGATGCTTGCCGTTTCGGCATAGTCTTCCACTTGTGAACCCGAAACGTTTACAATCATATTTGTACGGATGTCTTTAATCTGCGGATAGATATGGTCTACAAAGTAATGTACACCCTTGTTCTGCAATCCTACGGCATTCAGCATACCCATAGGAGTTTCTGCCATACGTGGATATGGATTACCTTCACGATGATGGAGAGTGGTACCCTTTACAATGATACCGCCAATCTTTTCCAGGTCTACAAAGTCCTGAAATTCCAGTCCATATCCAAATGTACCCGATGCAGTCATCACCGGATTCGACATTTCTAATTTACCGATGTTTACACTTAAATCTGCCATAATAATTTCTTTATATTAAATACAGGACCTTCTTTACAAACACACACATGACCTTCGTCGGTCTTTTCTACGCAACATAAGCAAGCTCCGACACCACATGCCATCGTATTTTCCAGCGATACTTCACACTCGATGCCGTTTGCTTTAGCATATTTGGCAACTGCTACCATCATCGGTTTGGGACCACAAGTGTAAATCATGTTGAACTTATGGTCTTTCAATACGCTGTGCATAGTTACATAGCCTTTTTCTCCCATGCTTCCGTCTTCGGTAGTGGTGTATACATCACCAAACTGCTCGAATTGTTCCAGTTGCAGCAGATCGTTTTTGGAGCGTGCACCCAGCAGGAAAGTCGGCTTGCATCCCATCTTCAACAATGCTTCACCCAAATATAGCATTGGGGCAGTACCTACGCCACCACCTACCAGAAGAACTTTCTTGTCGGGAGTTTCCGGCAAGGTAAAGCCATTACCCAAAGGCAGTACCACATTTACTGTGTCACCTTCTTTTACAGTTGCCAGCTTGCGTGTACCGTCACCTACCAACTGTACAAGAAACCATACCTCATTGGTCTTTCTGTCTACATAATTAATGGAAATAGGGCGCCGTAAGAATGTCGTATTTGAGCCGTCTATACGGATTTCGGCGAACTGCCCCGGAAGCATTTCCGGCAACGGGGTTGACTGAGTCAGCTTGATCAGAACATAGTTTGTATGCAAACGAATGTTCTTTGTTACTGTCAAATCTAATATGTATTTCTTCATAAAACTATAGTAAATTCGTTTCGTGATGCAAAGATAACGAATTTACTCAGTATCTTTCCCTTTGTCTGTGGGAAACTCCCTGATAGAAATGAAAAAACGTCCGGATGTTAGAAAAGACATCCAGACGTTTGCTTAACTCATACTGAAATCAAAAACTTTTGTGTGAAAGATGTCTTCTTGATACCTAGCATCTTCCTTTTCATTTCAGCCTTATGCTGCAAAGTAATTTCCCATATTACATTTTTTCAGGTTTAAACACCTGATACGTACCATTGTCGAAGAAAATTCTTATTTCAGTAATTTTCGGGTGAGGCTTTTCTATGTATCTAATTTCCTCACGTACAGTTTCTTTAGGTGTATATACAGGCGTTTCTGGTGCATTTTCCTTGCGAAAATCAAAAAGAATCGGACTTCCGGTCGATTTTTCTGGATTCTCATGGTCTTGTGTAAGCTGCGCTGTTGGGGTATTAAAAGTTTCTCCGCCTTCCATTTCGCCTTCTCCATAGAGCAACCATTCGATGTTGACATAAGGACAGGCTTTATGGATACGCATCACTACATCAAGACTCGGTTTGTTTCTACCATTGAATATATGAGATAACGAAGAGGTTGAGATTCCAATCTTTTCGGCAAATTCGGCATTACTCAAGCCTTCTTTCTGCATTATTTGTATAATACGGTCCTTCATTAACAAATGGAATAGGTTATTTATCTGTTTACAAAGGTAATATTTAATGTTTTCTTTTGCAAATTTACATGTATAAAAGTTTAAGACAATTGGACTTTATAAATGTAAACCGCAAATAACATTCCGAATCTTTACTTATGTAAATTATAGAAGATATTATGAAGTTTCTACTTTAACATATTATTATATCTATCTGATATAGACGTATTTATTGGTGTAAAATACATTTGTTATACGCGAATATGCCCTTTTTGAGGAAACAAATGTAAATTTGTTAAAGCTTTTCTTATTATAATGATAAAAAATCACTGGTTATAAGACTCTTTTATCCTATAATTATTAACCGAATAAAACCTTATTTACATATAGAATTGTATACAAAACAAATGGCCATCCCCTCTCCTATTCAAGTAGTTAGCCGCCTCGTTTTTATATTTATGTACTTCTTTGGACTGCTTTACAAATGTATTCAATACATTTGTGCACAAATATACTCCAACAATTGTAAACAAAGAGCTTTTATCATCTGTTGAAGATTGCTTAATGACCAGTGTGCATTATACATTCGTAAAGGGAATATTTAAGAATCACTCGCACATTTTGCCAGAAGGTATTTATGGATTTTGATGCTATCGTCACATTGCTCCTTTGATATACTATAAATTTGTTTTTCTCCCCCAAACAATCCAAATACCTCAAAGCTCTCAGATTTTAAAAATCATGACCGATGAGTCGTTTGCTCCCAAATTTTAAAATCTCGCAAAGGCATAAAAAAAACCTCGGTTCTGTATGTTTGGTTGTCAAACGTACAGAACCGAGGCTTTCCCGCAAGCAGCGATCAACGTCAATGGAGAATCATAAAGATAAGTTCCCTCAGCAGTTCGCCGTCCGGTATCGATGCATTTCCTATTCCTTTCGACTTGGCATCACACATGCGGATTGCTCCGATGATCTGCATCACTTTCACGCCCGTATATTTTCTCATGGCAAGCATGTAGTCTTTGGCTTGCCAGGCAGAACGCAGACCCAGTTGTGCGGCGATTCCTTGCTCCGTTTTTTCGGGCGCATAGTACGCCAGCATCAGGTTTGCATAGAAATTGAAGAGAACGGCCAAGGTGACTTGGAGCGGATTGCTTTTCGGATTTTCTTCAAAATAATTTACTATTTGATTTGCCTTCAGAATATCTTTGGCGATTAGTGCATTTCGCAATTCGAAGTTGTTGTAGTCTTTACTGATTCCGATATTCCGCTCGATCTGTTCCGGTGTAATACGTTTTTGTCCCGATGGTAGAGTGATAATTAATTTTTCCAATTCACCCGCCATCCGGTTCAAGTCAGTACCTACAAATTCGGCCATCATCTCCGCAGCTTTCGGTTCTATTTCTACTTGCTTGCGCTTCAGATACGAGGAGATGAATCCGGGGAGTTGTGCATCTTTCAGCTTTTTTGATTCGAACAGCACACCCGCCTTTTCAATTTCAGCTGTAAGTTTTTTTCTTCGGTCAAGCGCTCCATGTTTGTAACAGATGACCAAAATAGTAGACGGCATAGGCTTTTGCAGGTAGTAGACCAGCTCATCCAGATTCTTTAAGTTTTGAGCTTCCTTTACTACCAGCACCTGATATTTCGACATCATCGGATAACGCTTTGCGCCGTTGATGACGGTGGCGATATCTGTGTCTGCACCATACAGAACCGTTTGGTTAAACTCCTTTTCAGTATCGGTCAGCACGCTGTCCATAATGTAATCGGAGATGCGATCGATATAATAGTCTTCTTCTCCCATCAGAAAATAGATGGGAGAATAGACCTTATTCTTGACGTTTCTGACTATCTCTTCGTATGTTACTTCTTTTGCCATGATAGTAAAATTACCAGTCAAATTTCAGATGTTTCACAGTCTTCTTTTCATCGATAATCATACGCAGGGCATCGATACCGATTTCCACATGTTCGTCTACGAATTGCTGTGTAACGAGTGAATCACTCTTTTCTGTTTTAACGCCTTCCGGTATCATTGGCTGGTCGGAAACCAGTAGCAAGGCACCGGTCGGAATATGGTTTGCAAACCCGGTTGTGAACAAGGTTGCCGTTTCCATATCCACCGCCATGGCGCGCGTCTTCAGAAGATACTGTTTGAAATTCTCGTCATGCTCCCAGATACGGCGGTTGGTCGTATAAACCGTACCTGTCCAATAGTCGCGTGAATGGTCACGGATAGCAGACGAAACAGCACGTTGAAGCATAAACGCAGGCAAAGCAGGAACCTCGGGCGGATAATAATCGTTCGACGTTCCTTCCCCGCGTATGGCCGCAATCGGAAGGATTAAGTCGCCTATCTGATTTTTCTTGTCTATTCCCCCACACTTGCCCAGAAAAAGACATGCTTTGGGATGAATGGCACTCAGCAAATCCATGATAATAGCCGCATTCGGACTTCCCATTCCAAAGTTGATGATGGTCATACCTTCTGCATGTGCCGAAATCATGTTAGCATCGCGTCCCAGAATAGGCACGTTAAAACGGTCTGCAAATATCTCTACATACTTATTGAAGTTTGTCAACAGAATATATTCTCCGAAGTCTTCTAGTTTTCTTTTTGTGTATCGCGGCAACCAGTTTGCCACGATTTCCGCTTTAGTTTTCATGATATTTCACTATTTTTGTATGAAAAACAATATTGTCTATTATTGCAAATTTACGAAATGTTGGCATTAAACTTACCACCTTACTCGTTTAAAATCTCTAATAAAGAAGGGAAAAAGTATATTTTCGACGTGCTGCGTAAGAAATACGTAGCCTTGACACCTGAAGAATGGGTCCGGCAGCACTTTACCAATTATCTGCTGGTACATAAGGGCTATCCGTCGGGCTTACTGGCAAACGAGATACAGATTAACCTGAACGGTACTAAAAAACGTTGTGATACCGTGCTGTATAACCGTGATTTGACCGCACGGATGATTGTGGAATACAAGGCTCCCGATGTAGTTATTACTCAGGCTGTCTTCGACCAGATAACGCGTTATAACATGGTGCTTCGGGTAGAGTATCTGATTGTAACGAACGGCATTAATCATTATTGCTGTCGGATAGATTATGCAACCAATTCGTACGTGTTTCTGCCTGAGATTCCGGATTACGCTTCTCTGTAATATTTCCCAAATGTTTTATAGTGTATGAATATTACCATATCGTTTAAAATATACAAATCTGTTTTATATTGATATTCATGTAGTTTTCTTTTGATAATCCGACTGGTAAATGTGCGTAAAAATTACCATAAAAATAAAGAAAAAGCGGCAGGATATCCATTCTGAAAAGGAATAAAAAAAATCCGACTCCTTTCTGCATGATGGCAGAAGAGAGTCGGATTGAATATTCTCAATCAGTCGGCAGACCGATATTATTTGACTTTTGTTTCCAGATGTCTTTCAGGAACTACACCAGCCAGTTCCGGGTCGATCATGATACGACCACAGTATTCGCATACGATGATTTTCTTGCGCATACGGATATCCAACTGTTTCTGAGGCGGAATCTTATTGAAGCAACCACCACAAGCATCACGCTGAACGTAAGTGATACCCAATCCGTTGCGAGAGTTCTTACGGATACGTTTGAATGCCTGAAGCAAACGCGGTTCGATAGTTGTTTCCAGATTTTTGGCTTTTTCTCTCAGCTTTTCTTCTTCCTGCTTAGTTTCAGAAATGATTTCTTCCAGGTCGTTTTTCTTAACTTCCAGGTCTTTCTTTCTCTCTTCCAGAGCTGTATTGCTCTTTTCGATTTCTTCTTCCTTAGCCTTGATTGAAGCAGTGTATTCTTTGATACGCTTTTCGCACAATTCAATTTCCAGGCTCTGGAATTCGATTTCCTTCGTCAATACATCGTATTCACGGTTGTTGCGTACGTTGTCCTGCTGAGCTTTATACTTTTCTACAGAAGCCTTGGCGGTTTCGATTTCAATCTTCTTGCTGGCAATGTTTGACTTCAGTTCCTCGATTTCGGTCTTGATTTTTTCGATGCGTGTGCTCAAACCTGTCACTTCGTCTTCAAGGTCCTGTACTTCAAGAGGCAACTCTCCTCTCAAGGTCTTGATCTTGTCGATTTCAGACAGCATTGTCTGCAACTGATACAGTGCTTTCAGCTTTTCTTCAACGCTCAGTTCGCTGGGATCTTTTTTTGCTTCTTTAGCCATAGTTATTATAAATATTTGATGGGATTTGTGTTGACACTCGTCATGCTGACGTTAAGTGACGGAAACATTTCCCGTATGATTGAATAAAATATTTCTTTTGTATATTGTTCGCTTTCATAATGTCCTATCTCCGCCACGAGAATGTCGTTTTCGTAGCTGAAATAGTCGTGGTATTTCACTTCACCGGTGATAAACACATCGGCGCCGCTCGCCACAGCCTTGGGCAGCAGAAAAGCGCCTGCTCCTCCGCAAAGTGCCACCTTCCGTATCATCCGTCCGCTGGTATGCGAATGCTTCACACAGCCCACCTCGAACGTCTGCTTGATACGTAGCAGAAAATCGGTTTCAGCTTCCGGTGTGGGGAGTTCTCCCACTACGCCCGAACCTGCTTGTGTCCAGGCATTCTGCAGCGGATACAAGTCGTATGCCGGTTCTTCGTACGGGTGGGCAGCCAGCAATGCACGCACCACAGCTCCTTTCCGGAAGGCCGGAAGAATGGTTTCGATGCGCACTTCTGCTTCTTCGTGCAGTTCTCCCTGCTTGCCGCAGAACGGATGTGTACCCTCGCCTGCGCGGAAAGTCCCCTTTCCTTCCAGATTATAGCTGCAAGAGTCGTAGTTACCTATACACCCGCACCCTGCTTTGAACAGTGCCCGACGGACTTCTTCTGCCTGCTTTACGGGGACAAACGTCACCAGTTTCAGCAGAGCATTGTCCTTGGGCTCCAGTATCTGCAAGTTCTTCAAGCCTATCTTTTCGGCTATTTTATAGTTCACTCCCTGAGGAGCATTGTCCAGATTGGTATGCATCGAGAAGATTACGATATCGTGCTTGATAGCCTTCATGATGCAGCGTTCCACATAATCCTTTCCGGTTATCGACTTATATCCCTTAAAAATCAAGGGATGATGTGATACAATCAGGTTGTACCCCAGCGAAATGGCTTCGTCTACCACCGCTTCGGTTACGTCCAGACACAACAAAGCCCCTGCAGCTTCCGCGTCTGTCAATCCGATTTGCAGTCCGGCATTGTCGAATCCGTCCTGCAAAGGCAGAGGCGCGAACATCTCAAGGGCATCTACTACTTCCTTAATTTTCATGTTTCGCGAAAATTTTCATGCAAAGATACGAATTTTCTGTGATACATACACTACAATGCTTTACTTTTTATTGTTTTTAAGGTGCAGGAAAAGGATTTTCGTTCCGGAGCAGAATCTCATCGTAAGGCGGGCATACAGATAAAAAGGTGTCGGGATATCGCCTGATGTTTTTGTACAAACTGTTTTGGTTTTTGTACAAAAAATAAAAAAAGATGCCGACGTTTTTAGACGAACTTGCCGGGAAACGATGAGGTTTTCCGGCAAGGGCAAGAAAAGTTACAGGACTTTTAATGAATGATTATTCTTCTGTATCTGGAGCCGAAGGACACGAAGTTAAAGCATGATCTTTTCCAGATCATCGGGGACGTACACATTTCCCGAAAACTCCTGTCGGGCTTCGGCAGTATAGCGCTCTTTACGTGTAGCGAGTGTCTTGTCTTCGGTGTGATACAGCAGCAGATTCTTTACATCGAGTGATGAAGCAAGTCGTCCGGCATCGAGGGCAGTGCTGTGATGCTTTTCGTAAGGCTTGAAGCGTTCACGGTCGTCGTACAGACAGAAAGCCTCGCACAGCAGCCAGTCGGCTCCTGCCACATAGTCGTGGTTCAGTTCATTGTACGGCTCGTCGCCCAGACAAACCAGCTTTTTTCCGTCGGGCAGTGTCGTGCGAAACCCATATTGTTTTTCTTTTGTTGAGGCTATGTCGAAACACTGCAAGCTGAATCCTCCGGCTTCGAAGCACATGCCGTCGGTTACGGTGTGCAGTTCGATACCCTTTCCCAGTCGTGCCACAATTTTGGCAGGCAGCGTCATGCGACAGATCCAGTCGAGTACCTGTATCGCCTTGTCGTGTCCATATACATGAAAGGTACCTTCGTACTTTCCGGCCTGCATGAGTTGCGCAATGACACGCACTACCCATATCGCTCCCAGTATATGATCGGTGTGTGCATGGGTAAGGAACATGGCATGAATATCGGTCAACGGTATGCCTGCCTTCTCGAGTTGTACCAGTATACCATTTCCTCCTCCGGCATCTACCAGCAGTGTCTTATCCTGACATCTCAGGGCGAAGCAGGTATTATAGCATCGGGTAACCGCTGCATTGCCGGTTCCCAGCATGACAAGTTCTGTAGTTTCGTTTGGTTTCATAAGTTCTTCATTGAATGATTGCGACAAAAAAAGAGCAACAACTATCGGCCCCTTCCGGTTGGCGCAATACTTGTTGCTCCGAATTATGATAAAATCGATTTACCCAGTATTAATATGCGCGTGCAAACAATACGCGGCGAGCCGACGGTTTACCAGTTACCATATCTACGCCCGGAGTAAGACTTTCCTCGTCTGCTTCGAACGGAATACAGCGGATAGTAGCCTTTGTTTCTTCCTTGATACGTTCTTCTGTTTCGGTTGTTCCGTCCCAGTGAGCCAGGATAAATCCACCTTTTTCAATCTGTTCCTTGAATTCATCGTAAGTATCAACCTTCACGATATGTTCGTTGCGGTACTTCAATGCTTTCTGATAGATATTTGCCTGTATTTCTTCAAGCAGATTCTTTACATATTCTTCGATGCCTTCGCAAGAACGGGTTTCCTTTTCCAGTGTATCGCGGCGCATGATTTCCATGGTATTGTTTTCCAGGTCGCGTCCTCCCATTACCAGACGTACAGGAACACCCTTCAGTTCGTAATCGGCGAACTTGAATCCCGGACGTTTGTTGTCGGCATTGTCATATTTTACAGAGATACCCATTCCGCGCAACTTGGCAACAATTCCTTCTACCTTTGCGTCGATTTGTTTCAACTGTTCGTCGTTCTTGTAAATCGGAACGATAACTACCTGTATAGGAGCCAAGTGTGGAGGAAGAACCAGACCGTTGTCGTCGGAGTGAGTCATGATAAGCGCACCCATCAGACGAGTAGAAACACCCCATGAAGTAGCCCATACATAATCCAATTTGTTGTTCTTGTCGACAAACTGTACGTTGAATGCCTTGGCAAAGTTCTGTCCCAGGAAGTGAGAAGTACCGCACTGCAGTGCTTTTCCGTCCTGCATCAGTCCTTCGATAGTATATGTATCGAGTGCTCCGGCAAAACGTTCGTTCGGCGATTTTACACCTTTTACAACAGGTACTGCCATGTACTTTTCAGCAAAGTCGCCATATACGTGCAGCATCTTCTGAGCTTCAGCTTCAGCTTCTTCGCGAGTAGCGTGTGCAGTATGTCCCTCCTGCCACAAGAATTCGGCCGTACGCAGGAACAGACGTGTACGCATTTCCCAACGTACTACGTTAGCCCACTGGTTACACAAGATAGGCAGATCACGGTATGAGTTGATCCAGTTTTTATATGTACTCCAGATAATAGTTTCAGAAGTAGGGCGGATAATCAGTTCTTCTTCCAGTTTAGCGGCAGGGTCGACGATAACTCCCGAACCGTCTTCTGCATTTTTCAAACGGTAGTGAGTAACTACGGCACATTCCTTGGCAAAACCTTCAACATGTTCTGCCTCACGGCTCAGGTATGATTTCGGAATCAGCAACGGAAAGTATGCGTTTACGTGTCCGGTTGCCTTGAACATATCGTCCAGTATGCGTTGCATCTTTTCCCAGATAGCGTATCCGTAAGGTTTGATAACCATACATCCACGTACCGGTGACTGCTCAGCCAGGTCGGCTTTTACTACCAGGTCATTATACCACTGTGAATAGTTCTCACTTCTTTTGGTGAGTTCTTTTAATTCTTTTGCCATAATTTATGTTGTTATTGTCTTTATAATCGTTTGTTCGAAGTTGCAAAATTAGTAAAAAAGCCGTTGATAGCCTACAAATGTGGCATTCATTTCAGCAGCAAACTACGTTTTTAGTGCTGATAATCGAAATACCACCAGTAAGTATCGCCAAATTCCCTACGCATTTTGTTGCGCTCTTCTATTTCCGATGTGAAGTCTTTACGACGGATCTTGTAGTCGGCATAGCGCTGAATCATTGCACTGTCCGTTATCTGAATGGGATAATCGGGATGACGGTCACGATATATCAGCATCGCTTCCTTATAGTAACGTGCGAAATCTTCATCGGGCTCACAAAGGTCTGTTATCGCTCCGGCAAATGCATCGACTTGCTTTTCGAGCAGTAAGGCTGAGAGGTAATAATCGAGCGAGGTCGATTTTCCGGTTCCTTTGTAGCAGATGTTACGCAGGAATACCATACGGTCTTCCCCGTTATACGGACGAGCTCCCAGCAGATAGTAAATTGAGTCGTTGGTATAGCGGAGAACTGTAGACGAATCGTTGGCAAAAAACAACCCGTCGGTCTTGTAATATTGTGGATATTCGAAAAGTTTTTCACCTAAAGTTCCGGCGTGTGACATGGCTATGCTACGCAGCACGGTAAGCGTACGACTTGCCTCGACGGAGTGTTTTCCTATATTCAGTACCTCATTGTACTGGTGGGTGCGCAGATAATGCTCGGCTTGCAGTTCCCGGTGAAAAGTACGATTGCTGTTGCCTATCAAAACAGTCATGATAATGAGCAGCAGTAATATAATAAGATTACTGTTCATCAAAGCAGTCGGACTGCTTTCCACATTCAACTGTACGCGAAACACTCTTCTTAACCAAAAGGCAAGCAGGAAATAAACCAGCAGCACAACGGGCAGCAGCCATCCCCATGGAGTGTGATAATCGTGCATATAGATGGTTCTGCCTACAGCGGTAAGTACCCCCAGAATAAGGCAGGACGGGAAGTATGACAGAGCACGTACCTCTCCTTTCAATCCGAGCAGGCTGTTTACTCCCCAGCGCAAAAGAACCAGTATCAGGGTAATGATAATGGCGCTTGGCAGAGGGGCAAAATGAGTCTTGCCATGGGCCAGCGAAAAATGTAAGGCTTCCAGTACATCGCACTGAAATACATAAAGATAGATAAAACTGAAAATGGAAAAAAGAAAGCCGCACACGACGGTCTGTATGCGTGCGGCTTTCTTGTAGTTTTTATGGATATATTCATTCATAAATATTACTTCTGGCGTTTCAACACTACTGCCGAACGGGCAGGTATATACAATTTAAGCCATTCTTTCTTTTCCTTTGCATACAACGGATCGGCACATGTGAAATGGGCTATGGTATCGTCTGCAAATCCGAATCCGCCGAATGCTTTATTGTCTGTATTCAGAACAACACGGTATTCGCCGCGCGGAACAAGGAATCCGTAATCGGTAAACGAACGGGTCGGGCTGAAGTTAAATACAAAAATCAGGTCTTTCCGGCGATATGCCAATACCTGGTCGCCGTCGTTGTGCCAGATTTCTACCACATCGGTCTTTTGTATATTCTTGACTCCCTCGATCAGGTGTACCATTGCATTGTCGAAATCACCTAAATAGTGATAACATAAGTCCTTATCATCTACCAGATGCCACTGACGACGAGCGTATTTGTACGACCATCCGTTGCCTTCACGCGGGAAGTCAATCCATTCAGGATGTCCGAATTCATTTCCCATGAAGTTCAGGTAACCACCGTTGATGGTAGAAGCCGTAAGCAGACGGATCATCTTATGCAGGGCTATACCACGCTGTACAACGCCGTTTTCATCTCCTTTCTTGAAGTGCCAGTACATATCGGCATCTATCAGACGGAAAATAATGGTCTTGTCGCCTACCAGAGCCTGGTCATGGCTTTCGCAGTAAGAAATGGTCTTTTCATCCTTGCGGCGGTTGGTTACTTCCCAGAACATGCTGGACGGTTTCCAGTCTTCATCGCGGCGTTCCTTGATAATCTTAATCCAATAATCCGGAATGTTCATTGCCATACGGTAGTCGAAGCCGTATCCACCGTCGTTGAATGGAGCTGCAAGTCCCGGCATACCGGAAACTTCTTCGGCAATGGTAATGGCACGAGGATTGACCTGATGAATCAGCTTGTTGGCAAGTGTCAGATAGCAGATTGCATTGTCGTCTTCATGCCCGTTGAAATAGTCGCCATAATTACAGAAAGCCTCTCCCAGTCCGTGACTGTAATAAAGCATGGAAGTCACACCGTCGAAGCGGAATCCATCGAAATGGAATTCTTCCAGCCAGTATTTGCAGTTGGAAAGCAGGAAATGAATGACCTCGTTCTTTCCATAATCGAAGCACAAAGAGTCCCATGCCGGATGTTCGCGGCGTTCTCCCTGATAGAAATACTGGCAAGGATCACCGGCAAAGTTGCCCAATCCTTCTATTTCGTTCTTTACGGCATGTGAATGAACGATATCCATAATGACGGCAATACCCATCTGGTGTGCGGTATCGATAAGCTGTTTCAGTTCTTCGGGCGTTCCGAATCGGGATGACGGAGCAAAGAAACTTGAAACATGATATCCGAAGCTGCCGTAATATGGATGTTCCTGAATAGCCATAATCTGAATGCAGTTATAGCCATCTTTGGCCACACGCGGAAGAATATTTTCGCGGAACTCGTTGTATGTACCAACTTTCTCTGCATCTTGTGCCATACCGATGTGGCATTCATAAATCATCAGAGGAGAAACATTTGGTACGAATACCTTTTTCTTGAATTTATAAGGTTTTCCAGGGTTCCATACCTGCGCGCTGAAAATCTTGGTCTGGTCATCTTGAACAACACGTGTTGCCCATGCAGGAATACGTTCTCCGCATCCACCTTCCCAATAGACTTTCAACTTATATAAATCACCATGTTTCATGGCATTTTCCCGCAAGTTGATTTCCCAGTTTCCGGTATTTTTTACTCTTTTCAGCTTGTACTTGGCCTGTTCTTGCCAGCCGTTGAAATCACCAATCAGATAAATTTCTGTGGCATTGGGCGCCCATTCACGGAATGTCCATCCTTTTTCAGTCCGGTGCAGACCGAAATAAAGGTGTCCTGTAGCGAAGTCGGACAATGTCTTTTTTCCGATTAATTCTTTTTCCTTATCGATGGCATGCTGATGTCTGCCAGTGATAGCCTCTTTATAGGGCTCCAGCCAAGGATCATTTTTAATGATGTTCAATACTTCATCCATAGTATTAGAGTTTTATTAATGTACCCGAACTTTTACTATGACTTTTTTTACCCCGTCGGGTGTCACGCCAGGAGCGTGTCCGTCTTGTGGGAAAAATATAGCAAACATGCCCGGAGTTATAGTCAGATAATCTTTAGCCAATCCTTTATAGAAAGTGATGTCCTTTTCTGCATTATATGCTTCCTCCGGCAGGTCAGTGCGAGGAGTATATCCCATAACCTCAACTCCAGACAATGGAATCTGAATATCAATAAAATGATTATGAGTTTCCAGTTTGGCTTCTTCTTTGGTCTTTGGTTTTGTCTGTGAGAAGTTAACCATCAGCTCACCTTCCTTTAACGTAATCTTACCGATTTCATGTGCATCTAAGTCGGTAGCTTTCAGAAATTCTACGGCTTGTGCAAACAAAGGATTCAGAGAAACATATTTCTCAAGATTTTCTAATTTATCTACAACCATAGTAGTAATATTTATTTGTGATTTTGTTTTTTTATATCATCTTATTATTCGAAGTCGTCAATTGTATAATTCGTGAAATCTGCAAAACGTTTCAGTTGCATGAAAACAGTTGTGATTTCGTCCATAAAATGAGGATTGTCGAAAAATGAATCAGGAATGTAATAAGCGACTGTATAGTCTTTACATTTTATATAGTCCGGATATGGAAAATCCTTTGGGAAGCCTTTGGGTAAGGTCTTCAGGTGACTCTCTCCTATTATGGGAAAATACTTTTTGAAAGCAGGATCTTCCACGATTGAACGGTATTCATCAATATTGTCGACTACCGACTGGCGGACAGCTTTCAGCATATTCGACGGCATACACCAGCTTCCTCCTGCCAGCATACAGTGACCCGGCTCCAGATGTATATAGTATCCGCAATGGTTTGATTTCTTTCCCCGGGAGTTTATATATCCCCCCATATGATTTTTGTAGGGAGATTTATCCGCCGAGAAACGGATATCCCGATAGATTCGGTAGGTACAGTCATGGGGACGAACATGCGAAACACTTTCATCGAATAACGAGATACGTGCTATAATGGTGGCAAGCAGATCTTCAAAGCAGCTTTGCACATGTTGATATTCGGCTTTGTGTTCCTGAAACCATTCACGGGTATTATTCTCTGACAAGCGTTTCAGAAAATCTAAAATTTCTGGTATATTCATGTCCTTATCCCTTTTTGTAACACAAACATACAAAATATATTTTGATAAACCGAATAAAACGTAAGTATTTTATAGGTTATCAATTATATTCAACAAATTCTGATGTATCTTTCCATTGGAAGCCAGTACCTGTGAGCCGGAGTAAAAAGAATCTCCTCCCTCGAAATCGGTAACCTTGCCTCCAGCGTTTTGCAGAATGATGGTACCCGCTGCAATATCCCATGGTCCGATGAAAGCTTCAATACGGGCTTCGAACCGACCGGCTGCCACGTAACACAATTCTGCGGCGGCAGCTCCAAGCAATCGCAATCCTGCAACATTCCCATAAAGATTGTTTACCAGATGCAATGCCATAGGCTTGTATGCATCGGAAGCATACGGGAAGCCAAGTGCTATAAACGAATCATCGAGGCACGATACTGATGATACATGTATTTCTCTGCCGTTAAGATAGGATGGAGCACCTTTATAAGTCCAAAAACATTCATCCCGGCAAATCTCGTATACCACGCCTATCAATAATTCTTTTTTACTTCTTAAGGCAATGCTTACGCAGTAAGGAGCATTATCGTGAATAAAGTTTGTGGTTCCGTCCAGCGGATCGACCAGCCAGCAATATTCTTCATCGGAGAGACTACCGCTACCCTCTTCTGCAATAAAACCTGCTTCAGGGAGAAATCCCTTCAAGCAGGTTACAATTCTTTTCTCAGATTCCTTATCTACATACGACACATAGTCGTGTGCATGCTTTTTCTCTACCGCTTCGCGATGAAATTTCTTCCTTTCATCGCGGATGAAACTTCCGGCTTCTACCGCAAGAGCACGTACTTTATCTGTGAGTTCTGATAAATCTAACATTATTTTTTCTCCTCTAAAAGTCTGCCATATCGGAATGTACCCTGACGGATAATTTTTCCGTTGCTGTCTGTTTCTATAAATGGACCGTCTTTCTTTCCCTGTTTGAAAAAGCCTTCAAAACGAATTCCGTCCTTTGTAACGATAGTACCTTTACCATCCTCTTTGCCTTTTGAGAAATGTCCGGTATAAACAGAGCCATCCTGCATGCGCAGAACTCCTTCTCCTTCGGCCATGTTATTCTTCCATTGACCTTCGTATTCGTCACCGTTTCCCCATTTATAGTGTCCTTTTCCTGAACGTTGGTTTTTCACCCATTCACCTTCGTATACAGCTCCGTTCTGCCATGTAAAAGTACCGATTCCTTCCTGCCATCCGTTTTTAAACTGACCGACATATTTGTCGCCATTTGGATAGACATAAATTCCCTTTCCTGTACGTTCTCCGTCAGCATAGTCGCCTTCGTAACGTTCACCGTTCTGGAAGTAATAAATACCTTTTCCGTGCTGTACATCCCGAACCCAGTCGCCAATATACTTATCACCATTAGTATAATAAAAAGTACCTTTACCGTGTCGTTCACCATTTTTCCACTCGCCTTCATATTTCGAGCCGTCCTCCCACGTCATGATACCTTTTCCGTTTTTCAGGTCATTAGTCCATTCACCTTCGTACTTGGCCCCACCCTTCCAGGTATATGTGCCGTGGCCATTTCGCTTATCTTCGTGCCACATGCCAATATACAAGTCTCCATTATAATAGAACATCGTACCTTCACCTTCCTGAAAGTCGGCATACCACATACCCTCATAACGGTTATTATTCATAAAATAATAAGTACCCTGTCCGTGTTGCTGATCTTGATACCAGTGTCCTACATATTTTTCTCCGTCGCTAAATATATAGGTACCTTCTCCTTCACGTTTTCCTTTAACATATTCACCTTCGTATACATCTCCATTTTTGAAAACCGTTTTTCCCTTTCCGTTTGGACGCTTTCCTTTCAATTCACCTGTATACTCTGCTCCGTCTTTAAATTTATAATACCCTAACGACATCTGTGCAGAAGCCGACAAGCCTCCAAATGCCATCAGTGCAAATAATAAAAATGTATGTCTTGTCATTATTTCCTCTTTCGTTTTTATTTAGATGTTCAAAAATAGTGTTTTTAACAGAGAGATTATAAAATCATTACACTTTTTTACCCGCAACGACCGCTATTAAGTTTTCTTTACAGAAATACCGTTGCGCCAATATCTGAAGCTCATCGGAAGTTACTTCACGAATAGCTTTTAGCGTATGTTCGAAGAAATCATTTTCCAGACCGGATGTTTCGATAAAAATCCAAGCATCCGAAAGAGAAAAGGCACTCTCATACGAACGGCACATATCTCCCAGCATATAATTACGAACCATTTCCAATTCTTTGTCCGAAACCTTTTCCGTGCATAAAATATCCATTTCCTTATAGACTTCGGATATGAGAGGTTCTACATATTCATTTGCAGCTTCTGTACTGATACCTAGAACTCCGATGCCAGGATAGTTGACCAGTCCGGCACCGATTCCATATGTATATCCCTTATCTTCGCGAATGTTTGACATTAGCCGGCTTCCAAAATAACCGCCAAACAATGTAACAAGAACACGTAACTTTTGGTAATCCGGATGTTTCTGCCCGATAGAAAAAGCACCTATTTTAATAGAACTTTGCAAAGCATCTGCTTTTTCTACGAAGATACGCTTATTTTCTTCAGTTTCAGGCTTAAAAGCCTTATGATCAATCTTGCGGGAAGTATCACCCCATTTTGATTCTCCGAAATGATGCTCAATACAGTGTATAATTTCGGGAGTGACCTTTCCTGAAACATATACCGAACAATTATCAGAATGATAGTACTGGTGATAAAAATCTTTTAAGACCTGACTGTTGATACGGTCATAGTCTTCCAGCTCCGCATAGCGTCCCAAGGGATGTGACAAGCCGAACAAAGCACGGTTTAAACGCTTTCTTGCCATGACATCTACACGTTGGGCATTAACCAAGAACTGCTGTTTGTTGACATCTACCACAACCGACAATTCTTTCTCCGGAAACGCCGGTTCCTTGATCATCGAAGCTAAAATTTCAATTGTTTTAGGAAAATATTTTCCTAAAGAATATAATGTAATAAAGCCGTAATTCAATGATGAAGACAAATCCAGCCACGCGCCGTAATAATCCAGCTTCTCGGCAATCTGCGATGAAGAGAATGACCGAGTGCCTTCACGTAACATACGGTTTGTAAACATTGCCAGCAACGGTTGTGTCTGATTCCACTGTCCTCCTTTAACCAGCAGGTCGAATCGTACTACATCTTCACTTCCTACCTGGATGACATTCAGCGGCATTCCATTCGGCATTACCCTGCGCTCAGGAGCGGCAATAGAAAAATGGTCTATTTGACGTATTTTCGGAGCTTTTGTTCTGTCTAAGGCCATTACTTCATTTCTTTATGTTCGTGCAAAAATTTTTCCGCACGAGCCAAATCCTGCGGAGTATCTATTCCAATCGTTTCTACTTCACTGATACCGACTTTTATGGTATATCCATTTTCCAGCCAGCGCAATTGTTCCAGTGATTCTGCCAGTTCCAAAGAAGACTGTGGTAAAGAAGTGATTTCTTTCAATACACCGGCGCGGTAAGCATATAGTCCGATATGTTTATAATATGTATGTTCCTTCAGCCATTCCGACTTATCCTTGTTACGCTGATAAGGAATGATGGAGCGACTGAAATACAAGGCATTCATATTTTTACTGACCACTACTTTCGGAGAGTTTACATTCTCCAGCGCATCAAAGCCGTCAGCCGGGGTAAAAGGTTTCACCAATGTTGCAATCTGAGTCGATTCATCATCGAAACAAGCTTTAATAGCCTCCAGCTGAGATTGCTGGATAAACGGCTCATCACCCTGAATATTGACAATAACATCGTATCCTTCACCTACTTTGCAAAATGCTTCGTAGCAGCGATCTGTACCACTTTTATGGTTTACTGAGGTCATTACGACCTTTCCTCCAAAAGCCTTGACAGCTTCTTCTATACGTACATCGTCGGTCGCTACGTATGCTTCATCCAAGATTCCGGATACTTGTTCATATACTCTTTGAATAACGGTCTTCCCGCCCAGCATCGCCAGTGGCTTTGCCGGAAAGCGTGTGGAAGCATATCTTGCTGGAATTATTCCGATAAATTTCATGGCATTCATACTTTTTATTGGTATGCAAATTTACAAAAAAAATCTATTTTTGTATTCAAAACTTCATAAATATGAAAACTGCATATCGTTGTGTCATTTGCTTGGGATCGAACTTAGAAGGTGAATATCATTTGTCTGCAGCAAGGAAAATATTAGACAATACTTTTCCCTGCATATCGTGGGGGCAGATTATAGAAACGCCTCCTGAGGGTACAAACAATCCTTCTCCTTATCTGAACCAGGCTGCTGTAATGAAAACCGACATGTCTGCCGAAGACTTGAATTCTTTTTTCAAGGAAATAGAAAAAAAATGCGGAAGAACTCCTGACGGGAAACTGAGAGGAATTATTCCGCTGGATATTGATTTATTGGTGTATGACACAATCCTTCTGAAACCCGCAGACATGGAGAAGAACTATGTCCGACAGGCTCTGGCTTCAATCAGAGAATCATGACATCAGACCAGTTTTATGTAACCTAAACGTGTATAATGCACGCCATTGCTTTCATAGTGTGACATGACTTTTGCCGACGACAAATGCAGTACTTCGTGAAGGTTGATTTTGCGGCTATGGCAGCTTAGCACATTGGGCGTCTGACTTCGTGCAGCGGCTTTTACGAAAAAGGTATAGCGGTTCCCGTCACGATCGGCTGCCAGCACATTCTGATCCACATAGAAATCGGCTTTGTAAGTATCTACTTGCAGACGGACATTCAGTACAGTGAGAAACATATCTTTCAACTTTTCTCCCACTTCACCGATATAACGGCTTACAGACGATATATGCCTTTTCTGGATTGTCAGTTCGAAATGTACCTTGGCAAACTTTTTGGCAAGAGCAACCAATGGTTCATAGCGCTTGGTTTCGACAACAAATTTATTTGCCAGCCAAAGCACATACGAGGGATCTACATAAAAAATCTCGGCCAGGCGCTTGCCTCTGTATTTACCAAAAGGAATGATATCGTCCGACTGCCCATAACAATCTTCGAACGCAGCATTATCCTGCACATCGAGGAAAACGTTGCAATTCTGGAGTAACGCAAAGGCTCTTTCGGCTGCTGCATCGAATGTTACGGCCAGTGTCCGTACAAACAGCGGAGTCTTATCGTCGGCAAATACCCGCCAAAAGCCGTAATAAGGGCGGTAAGGAGTCGGCATGCTGATAATATATTTGCCATTATTCAATATTCTTCCACGATTAAACACTTCGATTCGGTCGAAAACTTTGGCTGCAAGTTCAGGAGATAGCTGGTATAAGGTAAGATTACGATCCATTACAATCCTCCTTCTTTTTTATAGGTTTCTGCAAGATAAAGAAAATTATCCGAATATCCAACGGCGGAAACATAAAAAAACGTGCTGACATTTCAGAAAGAACGTCAGCACGTTTGTATTAAAACATCGGCACGTTTTTGGAGTCCTATGCCGACAAGTTTGCTTAGTTGGAATTTTTATTGGAAGAATACATCATCCAGTTGGCTATTATTGTCCTCTTCCATTTCAGTAAGCTTATCCTTGCACGGGTCAAAATCCTGAGGAATATCGAAATATTCATCTTGAGAATACCCCAATGACTTGTCGGCATAAACTTTCTGCATGTATAAGCCCCATACCGGCAGTGCCATTGAAGCACCTTGTCCATCGCGCATCGTATCGAAGTGGATATCACGTTCTTCACCGCCTACCCAGCAACCCGAAACCAATGAAGGAGTGAATCCCATAAACCAACCGTCCGAATTACGGTTCGTTGTACCTGTCTTACCACCCATATCTGCTTTTATTCCATACAGACGGCGAACACGTCCACCGGTTCCTTCGTTGATTACAGCACGCAACATGACGAGCATCTTGTAAGCACTCGATTCGCTGATAACTTCTTCTACCTGCGGTGTAAATGTTGCAATAATGTTGCCTTCGTTATCTTCTATACGAGAAACAAAGAGCGGCGCAGTGCGAATACCCCGGTTGGCAAAAGCCGTATAAGCACTGACCATTTCGCCTACTGAAATTTCGCATGGTCCCAGACACAAAGATACTGTAGGCTGAATATCTCTGTTCAGGACACCAAACGAATGGATCAGGCGAACCAGAGCATACGGGTTAAGCTTACTCATCAGGTAAGCAGAGATCCAGTTATTGGAGTTGGCCAGTCCCCACTTCAACGTAACCATTTCGCCGTAATGCGACTTGGAACTGTTTCTCGGAGTCCACGCTTTTCCATTTTCATCGAACAAGGTCTGTTCAACATTTCTTACCTCGTCGCATGGCGAGAAACCGTTTTCCATAGCCAGCGTATATAGATAAGGTTTAATGGTTGAACCAACCTGACGGCGTCCGACCATAGCCATATCGTACTGGAAATAATTATAGTTAAGACCACCCACGTAAGCCTTTACATAACCGGTAATCGGATCCATCGACATGAATCCCGCACGCAAGAAATGTTTGTAATAGCGGATAGAATCCAGCGGAGTCATAATAGTATCCTTTTCTCCGTCCCATGAAAAGACTGTCATTTCATGTTTGGTATTGAATGCCCTGCGAATCTCTGCCTCCGAACAGCCCGCTTCCTTCATCTCACGGTAACGGTCGGACTGACGAACGGAACGTTCCAAAATCTTGTCGACCTCTTCCTGAGTAAGTTCGTTGGTATACGGAGCAGTCTTACGTCCGTATTTTTCCTTGAAGAAGCGCGGTTGCAAGTATTTCGCTACATGTTCGTACACAGCCTCTTCGGCATACTGCTGCATGTGCGAGTTGATAGTTGTATAAATTTTCAGTCCGTCGGTATAGATGTTATAGTTTGTTCCATCCTTTTTCTTGTTCTTTGCACACCATCCGTACAGCGGATTGTTTTTCCACGCCAGAGAATCCTCATAATACTGCTGCTTTTGCCAGCCTCTGTAGTTTGAGCGCTCAGGTTTCTTTGCAGTCATAATTCTACGCAAATACTCGCGGAAATAAGTTGCCAGTCCGTCTTTATGGTCAACAGGCTGGAATTTCAGTGTCAGCGGCAATGCCTGCAGTGAATCCCGTTCGGCTTTGGTAATATAATCGGCCTTGTACATCTGGTCGAGCACCGTGTTACGGCGTCCGCGCGAGCGCTCGTTGTACCGGCGAGGATTATACAGCGACGGATTCTTGCACATACCTATCAGCGTAGCAGCTTCCTCTATTGTAAGATCCTTCGGGTCTTTCGAGAAATAAGTCTTGGCGGCAGTCTTGATACCTACTGCATTGTTCAGAAAGTCGAACTTGTTGAGGTACATAGTCAGGATTTCTTCCTTGGTGTAATAACGTTCCAGTTTTACGGCAATCACCCATTCTATCGGCTTTTGCAGCAAACGTTCCATTACATTATCTGCAGTAGGCGAATAAAACTGCTTAGCCAGCTGCTGTGTAATGGTACTGCCACCTCCTGCATGTTTCTGCATAAAGATACCACGTTTGATAACAGCACGCATAAACGCACGGATGTCTATGCCGGAATGTTCGCTGAAACGTACATCCTCTGTTGCAACAAGTGCATGTACCAGATTAGGCGACAGATCATTGTAGCCTACATATACACGATTTTCCTTACTGTAAGACCAGGTACCCAGCAACTGACCGTCGTCGGATATAATCTGGGTTGCAAATTTCAGATTCGGGTTTTCCAGTTCCTCCACCGGAGGCACATAACCAATCCACCCTTTTGCGATAGCTGTAAAGACTACAGTTACCGATAATACTCCTAATGCGAGCAATGCCCACAACACGTATATAAATTTCTTCCTCATGATAAATTAATATGCTATACCTATTTAATTTACAACAATTTCTGCGGAAATAAATTTGTTCCCGGCAGAATGAATTAAGAAAACGTGCAAAAATAAGGAAATTCACTGGAATAAACGAATAAAACAATATGAGAAGTTACTGAGTTTTTGTACAAAAAATAGAATGATTTGTACAAAAGATAAAATTTTTCGTACAAAAAATAAGAAAACACAATGACGGGGAAATAAAAACTTCAGTGAATTTATATGAAAAAAGAGTGGCGCTTTTATTTTTTTTGCCTACCTTTGAACTCCGGTATTATAAAAACAATTCATAAAACCGAAAATATGGAAAATAGAAGTTTAGTAACCATTGCCAATCATTCTAAAGAACGTATCCTTTATCTTTTGGAAATGGCAAGAGAGTTTGAAAAGAAACCCAACCGTCACTTACTGGATGAAAAAATCGTTGCAACCCTTTTCTTTGAACCTTCCACGCGTACTCGTTTAAGTTTTGAGACTGCGGCAAACAGACTGGGTGCCAAGGTTATCGGATTTACAGACCCGAAGGTGACAAGTTCTTCAAAAGGTGAAACACTGAAAGATACCATTATGATGGTAAGCAACTATGCCGACATCATCGTAATGCGTCATTATCTGGAAGGAGCGGCACGTTATGCCAGTGAAATTGCTCCGGTGCCTATTGTCAACGCCGGCGATGGAGCCAACCAGCATCCTTCTCAGACAATGCTCGACCTCTATTCCATATATAAAACACAGGGCACACTGGAGAACCTGAACATTTATCTGGTGGGCGACCTGAAGTATGGTCGTACGGTACATTCCCTGCTGATGGCCATGCGCCACTTTAATCCGACCTTCCATTTCATCGCACCCGAAGAACTGAAAATGCCGGAAGAATACAAACTGTACTGCAAGGAGCACAACATTAAATATATCGAGCATACGGATTTCACGGAAGAAACCATTGCCGATGCGGACATCTTGTACATGACACGCGTACAGCGGGAACGTTTTACCGACCTGATGGAATACGAACGGGTGAAAGATGTGTATATCCTCCGCAATAAGATGCTGGAACATACTCGCCCCAACCTCCGTATTCTTCATCCGCTGCCTCGTGTAAACGAGATTGCTTACGATGTAGACGACAACGAAAAAGCATACTATTTCCAGCAGGCTCAGAACGGACTTTATGCCCGCGAAGCTATTTTGTGCGACGTACTGGGCATTACACTGGACGAAGTTAAGGCGGACACCGAAAGATAAATAAACTTTTTAAACAAATTAATCAAGAAAGATTATGAACGAAAAGAAAGAACTGCAGGTAGCCGCCCTTGAGAATGGAACGGTTATCGACCATATACCCTCGGATAAAGTATTTACAGTTGTTGCACTGCTCGGATTGGAAAACACGGACAGCAACATCACTATCGGAAATAATTTCGAAAGCAAGAAGCTGGGAAAGAAAGGCATTATCAAGGTGGCCGACAGATATTTTACTGACGAAGAAGTGAGCCGCCTGTCGGTTGTTGCCCCCAACGTAAAGCTGAACATTATCCGCCATTACGAAGTAGTGGAGAAAAAGCAGGTGCTGATGCCCGACGAGCTGAAGGGTATCGTGAAATGCAACAATCCGAAATGTATTACCAATAACGAGCCGATGCAGACGTGGTTCCATGTTATCGATAAGGAACAGGGTATCTTGAAATGCCACTATTGCGAAAAAGAGCAACAGAAGGATAATATCAAACTGATCTGATAACCGTATGAAGCAAGACTGGAAGCCAGGAACAATGATTTATCCGTTGCCAGCCGTGCTGGTCAGCTGCGGTAGTTGTAAAGAAGAATATAACATCATCACTGTGGCGTGGGTAGGAACCATCTGTACCAATCCGCCAATGTGTTATATATCTGTCAGGCCGGAACGGCACTCCTATCCTATTCTGAAGAAGAATATGGAGTTCGTGATTAACCTGACGACTAAAGATATGGCTTACGCAACAGACTGGTGTGGGGTGCGATCGGGCAAGAACTTCAACAAGTTCGAGGAGATGCATCTTACCCCGGGACCGGCTTCTGTGGTACGGGCCCCGATCATCGAGGAGTCGCCCTTGTGCATCGAGTGCAGGGTAAAGGAAATTGTATCACTAGGCTCGCACGATATGTTTATCGCCGATGTGGTAAACGTAAAGGCTGACGAGAAATACCTGGACTCCGATACGGGAAAGTTCGACTTGGCAAAATCGAATTTACTGGTTTATGCGCATGGAGGCTACTACGAAATGGGCAGTAAAATCGGGAAATTCGGCTGGTCGGTAGAAAAGAAAAAATAGAGCGTTAATATGAAAAAAGCTGCTTTTATCCTCATGGCAAGCCTCCTGCTGGCAACGAATCTTCAAGGCCAGTCGAGAGGGAGCAGACGGGATGCCTCGCGCGACCCGCTGGTCAACGTGGGGGTAAAAGCAGGCTTTAATTCGTCGATGTTCTTTATAGACCGCCTCTCGGTAGGAGGACAGGAACTAAACGATATCCAAAACAACTACAAAGTAGGTTATTTCGGGGCATTTTTTTGCCGTTTTAACCTGAAAAAGCATCATTATCTTCAGACAGAAATTTCTTACAATGTTTCAAAAGGAAGTATTTCCGTTGCCAGTACGGCCGACAACCGGGATATCTTGCAGCATAGTGCACTGGTAAAGACTTCCATAAATTCCATCGACCTGCCTGTGCTTTATGGGTATAAATTTGTGGATGCACGCCCGTATGGAATGGCATTCTTTCTCGGTCCGAAAGTGTCGTATAATTGGAGAAAACATTGCAAGAACGAATATTCAGGCTTCTATCAGCAAAACATAACAGAAAAACTCCATCCGTTTTGTTACAGTGCCGTAGTGGGACTTGCGGTCAATGTTTCGAATATCTTCTTTGACTTCCGTTACGAAGCAGCCCTGCATAATATGGTGAAAGCGGTAACGTTCGACAAGAATCTTACCGAATCTCCTTATTGCGACCAGGATATATCTCTCAAGCGACGAAAGAATGTACTGAGTTTTTCATTGGGAGTAATTTTTTAACGAACATAATATTACCTTTTTAAAATGCTATAACATGAAAAGAGACGATTTGATTTTTGACATCATTGAAAAAGAACATCAGCGCCAGCTGAAAGGTATCGAATTGATTGCATCCGAAAACTTTGTGAGTGATCAGGTTATGCAGGCTATGGGTTCATGCCTTACCAATAAATATGCAGAGGGTTATCCGGGCAGACGATATTATGGCGGCTGCGAGGTGGTAGACCAGAGCGAACAGATTGCTATCGACCGTCTGAAACAAATCTTCGGAGCCGAATGGGCAAACGTACAGCCTCATTCTGGTGCACAGGCCAATGCTGCCGTATTTCTGGCTGTATTGAACCCGGGAGATAAGTTCATGGGACTGAATCTGGCACATGGTGGTCATCTTTCTCATGGTTCGGCTGTCAATACTTCGGGTATCATTTATACTCCGTGTGAATATAATCTGAATAAAGAAACCGGACGTGTAGATTACGACCAGATGGAAGAAATCGCATTGCGCGAACATCCTAAGATGATTATCGGTGGTGGTTCTGCTTACTCGCGTGAATGGGATTACAAGCGTATGCGTGAAATAGCCGACAAGGTAGGTGCTATTTTCATGGTAGATATGGCTCATCCCGCAGGTTTGATTGCCGCTGGCTTGCTGGATAATCCGTTGAAGTATGCTCACATTGTTACTTCTACTACTCACAAGACTTTGCGTGGTCCGCGTGGTGGTGTAATTCTGATGGGTAAGGACTTCCCTAACCCATGGGGCAAAAAGACTCCTAAGGGAGAAATCAAGATGATGTCTCAGTTGCTCGATTCTGCTGTATTCCCGGGCATTCAGGGTGGACCGCTGGAACATGTCATCGCTGCCAAGGCTGTAGCATTCGGCGAATGTCTGCAACCTGAATATAAGGAATATCAGAAGCAGGTTAAGAAAAATGCAGCTGTGCTTGCACAGGCTTTGATGGACCGTGGTTTTACCATCGTTTCCGGCGGTACAGACAACCATTCTATGCTGGTAGACTTGCGTAGCAAATATCCAGATCTTACGGGTAAGGTAGCCGAAAAGGCATTGGTTTCGGCCGATATTACCGTAAACAAGAATATGGTTCCGTTTGATACTCGTTCTGCTTTCCAGACTTCAGGTATTCGTTTGGGAACTCCGGCTATAACGACCCGTGGTGCTAAAGAAGATTTGATGTACGAAATTGCAGAAATGATAGAAACCGTATTGTCGAACGTAGACGATGAGAAAGTTATTGCTTCCGTTCGTGCACGTGTAAACGATACGATGAAGAACTATCCGATTTTTGCTTATTAATAAAGTCCGTTTCTGTTTTTTATCAGGAATGTGGAGGAAAAGGTAAACAAATGTCCTGATAAATTGTTTCTCTGACGGTACTTAATAAAATATGAATATATGAAAAAAACGAGTTTTATGGCTATTTTACTGAGCTCATGCTTGGTACTTAGCAGTTGCGGTTCTTTGAATAATACTGCCAAAGGTGGTATGATTGGTGGCGGAAGTGGTGCTGCATTGGGCGCTATTATCGGTGGTATTGCCGGACAGGGCAAAGGAGCTGCTATCGGTGCTGCAGTAGGTGCTGCCGTCGGTACAGGTGCCGGTGTCCTGATTGGAAAGAAAATGGACAAGGCTGCAGAACAGGCTGCCCAGATTCAGGGTGCTGAAGTAGAACAGGTAACTGACAACAATGGCTTGCAGGCAGTAAAAGTTACTTTCGATTCTGGTATCTTGTTTAGTACAAGCAGTTCATCTCTGAGTACTTCTGCCAAGGCATCACTCAGCAAGTTCGCAAACAATGTATTGAACCAGAACCCGGACATGGACGTTGCCATTTACGGATATACTGACAATACTGGCTGGAAAAACAGTACAGCTGCCGAAAGTGTACAGAAAAATCAGGAGCTGTCTCAGGCACGTGCCCAGAGCGTTTCAAGTTATCTGCTGGGATGCGGCGTTGCAACTTCACAGATTAAAAGTGTAGAAGGTATGGGAGAAAGCAATCCTGTTGCAGACAATAGTACTGAAGCGGGACGAAAAGAAAATCGTCGTGTAGAAGTATATATGTATGCCAGCCAGCAAATGATTCAGCAGGCAGAAGCTGGAACATTGAAGTAAAACTCAGCTATTCCTGAAAATAAAAAATCCAACTGAATAATCTGGAACGATTTTCAGTTGGATTTTTTATGTCTTTACAAAAAGAGAATTTATCTTTCTCACTCTTCTGTTCTGGTTTCATCGCCTTTCAGTATCGGTAAGGTTATCTGATATTTAACGGCAAGAATACGAACGATGAAAACCGTAACCCCTCCCATTATTTGTGAAATGTACGTTTCCAGTCCTATCTGCAGGCAAATCCAGTAAACCAGTCCTCCTATGACACATGCCATTGCGTAGATTTCCTTACGGAAAATCAATGGAATTTCATTGATGAATACATCACGAATGACTCCTCCTGCCGCTCCCGTTATACTACCCATGATGATAGCTACCCAGAAAGGATAGCCCAACGAAATGCTTTTTCCAAAGCCTACAACGGTGAACAAGGCCAATCCGATACTGTCGAAAAGAAAGAAGGTGTTGTTCAAGTGAATAAGATATTTCCCAAAAATGATAACAAAGAACATTGCAAAGGCAGTACAGATCAAGTAAATAGGGTCTGTCATCCAGACAGGCGTGACGTTTAGCATAACGTCACGCAAGGTTCCTCCACCGATTGCTGTTGCCAGACCTACAATGTATGCGCCAAACCAGTCAAATCGTTTAGCTGATGCCAGGCGGATGCCACTGATGGCGAAAGCAAATGTTCCTATAAAATCAAGTATCTGAACAAATGATGGCATTTTATATTGAGTTTATTAATAATTACCAAGTATAACTTACACCAAAGCTAAGCAGTTCCTGTAACTGGAAGTAACTGTCTTCCGGATCGGCTTTAGAAACTGAATCGTCGAAACGAGTATGAACAAACAGTTTCGTAGAGAAGTATTTGTTGAAAGCAAAGGTGAAGGTATTTTCCCATTCCGACAAGACTTGTTCATAGTTTGTCGTATAAGAAAAACGAGACTCCCATGTCAGACCAGTCAGGACAATCCATTTCAACGTAGCTTCCAATCGGGAACCCAACTGGTTCTTTACTTTCTCTCCCGCATCGATATTAAACTTTGTAGGATCGATTCTATCACTTGCCACACTATAGCGTGTGTAGTTGAACGGATTAATCAGTACAGACAAATTACAAACTGCGTCTCTTGTATACTTATAATCCATACCGATACCGATATTCAACTCAGACGGAGATAATAAAGAAGAAACCAAGTTGTCGGAGTTCGTTTCATAATTGGAAAAGAACTGTGTCTTAAATTCTGCCGAAACCGTATAATACCAGTTGGTAATGGCTTTATAACCAAATTTTGAACTTAAACGGATCAAGTCTTCACTTGTCTTATATTGATGCACGGTATCAGACGGAGCTGAGATAAAACCAAGTTTCCACTCCAGTTTGTTCTCGAATTGTATTTTTTGCTTGTCGTCATAGTTAAGCTGCAATACAGCTCCCGAAAGTAACGAAACCGTACTTTCACCTCCTTTGTACCAGTTGTCTGAAATATAGTTCTGTGAGAATTGTGCATATCCATTTCCGCTGAAAGACCAGAAGTTCGGTTTTACAACCAGCAAGTCCTTTTCTCTCACCTGTCCGGTTTGCGAAGCTGCTCCCACCAGATAAAATACTTTTTCTTTTTTGGGCTTTCTTACCTTCAACTTATCCGATAAAGGTTCAATTCCCTTCAAATCATTTTCATTTTTATGCACCAGATTAGGATACTGTAGATAGAACGTAAGCAACTGTTTGTTTACCTCCTTATTAATATCAGCCGATTGTGTCAGCCGTGGAACCTGAAAAACAGAATCTTTTATGGCATCTTCCTTTACAAAAGGAATAACAGGTTTCCAGTCGTCTATGGAGAAAGCCTGCTCAATCGGTTCTGAATAATAAGTAGCCGGCACAATAAGCTTGTAAAAATCTGGATTAGAACGAATCCACGATGGAGCCTCCGGTAAGAAAATATCATCCCAGCGGTCCAGCATATCCTGATAATTTTGACGGAAACCGTATAAAAAAGCTTGGAATTTTTTTACGGAAGGGTTAATCCGTAAAGACGCTGATTGCGCCATTTTCGCTTTCACAGTTTCTACAACCTTCTTACGGTATACTGTATCGGCGGAACTAGCTTGTTTCAGACCCTCTGCTTGCTTGATACTTTCTGCAATCGTATCGTTAGCTAATGTTAAGTCTTGTAATTCCTTAGCCTGACTCGCTTCATTTATCAGGAAGGACATAGTTATAAACATACCTAGTGTTTTCATTCTTATTCTTATTCTTATTCGTCAATTTTCCTGCAAAAATACAATTAAATTTAGTCATATAAAATGATATTATAACAAATTGTGTCCTTGTTTTTACTCAAGTTCTTGTCGACTAATTAGTTCTTTGTAATGTTTTGTTGTTTTCCTTGTGGGAGATTTGGCTTTTTTTTATAATTTTGCAACTTTGAATAGTAGTGTTAGATTAATAAATCACTTTAAAACAATTATATTGTGGCAGAAACAAAGTACATTTTCGTAACAGGTGGTGTTGCCTCTTCATTAGGTAAAGGTATTATATCATCATCTATCGGTAAATTGCTGCAGGCCAGAGGCTACAGCGTAACTATACAAAAGTTCGACCCGTATATCAACATTGACCCGGGAACCTTGAACCCTTATGAACACGGAGAGTGTTACGTGACAGTCGATGGGCATGAAGCCGATCTGGACTTGGGACATTACGAACGCTTCCTTGGTATTCAGACAACCAAAGCGAATAATATCACAACCGGCCGTATCTACAAGAGTGTTATCGATAAGGAACGTCGTGGTGACTATCTGGGCAAAACAATTCAGATTATCCCTCATATTACCGATGAAATTAAGCGTAATGTCAAATTGCTGGGAAATAAATATAAGTTCGATTTTGTCATTACAGAAATTGGTGGTACAGTAGGTGATATCGAATCATTGCCTTATCTGGAAAGTATACGCCAGTTGAAATGGGAATTGGGCAAGAATGCCTTGTGTGTACACCTTACTTATGTTCCTTATTTGGCTGCTGCTGGTGAACTGAAGACTAAACCGACTCAGCATTCTGTAAAGGAACTTCAATCGGTAGGTATTCAGCCTGATATTCTGGTATTGCGTACGGAGCATAACCTTAATACCAATCTGAAGAAAAAAGTTGCTTTATTCTGTAATGTAGACGACAATGCTGTAGTACAGTCAATGGATATGCCGACAATTTACGAAGTGCCTCTCCGCATGCAGGAACAGAAGCTGGATGTAACTATCCTTGAAAAGATGGGACTTCCTGTCGGTGAAACTCCAGAACTTGGTCCATGGAAAGAATTCCTTAACCGCCGTCATAATGCAACTGAAAAGGTTACAATCGGATTGGTTGGAAAATATGATTTGCAGGATGCCTACAAGTCTATTTTGGAAGCATTGTCACAGGCAGCAACATATAACGACCGCAAAGCAGACATCCA
This sequence comes from Phocaeicola sp., assembly GCF_057861905.1. Classification (NCBI taxonomy): domain Bacteria; kingdom Pseudomonadati; phylum Bacteroidota; class Bacteroidia; order Bacteroidales; family Bacteroidaceae; genus Phocaeicola; species Phocaeicola sp. The sequence continues at coordinate 33,856 of NZ_DBMACV010000024.1, forward strand.
CTTCATCAACAGTGAAAAGTTGAATGATGAAAATGTTGAGGAAATGCTGAAGGATATGGATGGCGTTATTATCTGTCCGGGATTTGGTCAGCGTGGAATTGAAGGAAAGTTCGTTGCCTTGAAATATTGTCGTACACACGATGTTCCGACCTTCGGTATTTGCTTGGGTATGCAGTGCATGGCTATTGAATTTGCTCGTAATGTATTGGGATATGCAGATGCAAACAGTCGTGAAATGGATGAAAAGACTCCTCATAATGTAATTGATATCATGGAGGAACAAAAGTCTATTACTAATATGGGTGGAACGATGCGTCTGGGTGCTTATGAATGTGTACTCGATCCGAACTCAAAGGTATATCAGGCTTATAAGACTGAACATATCCAGGAACGTCACCGCCATCGCTATGAATTCAATAATGATTATAAAGCTGAATTCGAGAAAGCTGGCATGAAATGTGTAGGTATCAATCCGGAATCTGATCTGGTAGAAATCGTAGAAATTCCTACTTTGAAATGGTATATCGGAACACAATTCCATCCGGAATACAGCAGTACGGTATTGAAACCACATCCTCTTTTCTTATCGTTCGTCAAAGCGGCTATCGATAAATAATAGGTATTAATTTGTAAATAGAAAGAAATGGACAAAAACACGTTAGTGGGATTTGCCTTAATTGGAGCGGTTATTGTAGGTTTCGGAATCTACAATCGCCCCAGTCAGGAGGAAATGACACGTGCACAACATTATCAGGATTCAATTCAGGCTGTAGCACAAAAACAAGAGCAGATGCGTAAAGCTCAAGAAATTGCAGCATCACAGCCTGTATTGCCGGATTCTACATCTCTGTTCTTTCAGTCTTCGCAGGGAACAGAGCAATTTACTACGTTAGAGAACGATTTGGTTCAACTTACCTTCTCGAACAAAGGTGGACGGGTTTGCAAGGCCATGCTAAAGGAATACAACGACCAGCAGCATCAGCCTTTGGTTCTTTTCGATGGAAAAGATGCTTCTCTGAGCCTTGGCTTTGATGGTAAAAATGAAAACATACTGAGCAGCCAAATGTATTTTCAGGCTACAGATGTAACAGACAGCACTGTTACCATGCGTCTGAACGCAGCCAATGGCGGTCATCTGGATTTCATCTATAAGTTGCTCCCGAATTCATATGTAGTAGACTTTACCGTTCAAGCAAACGGCTTGCAGAATTTCTTCTCTCCTTCTGTTAAGACCATGAGCGTAGACTGGAAACAGCGTGCTCGTCAGATGGAAAAAGGTTACACTTTCGAACAGCGGTATACCTCACTTACTTACAAGCCTGTAGACGACAGTTTCGACTACTTGAGTGAAACAAAGGATGAAAAAGAAACCATTCCAGAAGTTCTTGACTGGGTAGCTTTCAAGAATCAGTACTTTTCGTGTGTCTTCATGGCAGAAAAGAATTTTGAAAATGCAACGCTCGAGTCAAAGATGGAACAAAAAGGAAGTGGTTACATGAAGAGCTATTCAGCTGAAATGAAGGCGGCTTTCGATCCGACAGGAGCACAGCCCAGTCATTTCCAGTTCTATTTCGGACCGAATCACTTTAAAACTCTTTTAGCTTCCAATGATTTGTCGTTCAAGGATAAAGATCAGGAACTTGAAGATTTGGTTTATCTGGGATGGCCGATTATTCGTTTGATTAACCGCTGGTTCACCATCAATCTTTTCGACTGGCTGTCAAGCTGGGGACTGAGTATGGGTATCGTAATCTTGCTGATGACCATTATTGTTAAGATTCTGGTACTTCCGACTACTTGGAAATCATTCATTTCGTCGGCAAAGATGCGTGCATTGAAGCCGTATGTCGATAAGATCAATGCTAAATATCCGAAACAGGAAGATGCGTTGAAGAAACAACAGGAAACAATGGCACTATACAGTCAGTATGGTGTAAGCCCGATGGGAGGATGTCTTCCTATGCTTATCCAGACTCCGGTGTTCATGGCACTGTTCTTCTTTGTGCCTAACGCTATTGAATTGCGTCAGCAGAGCTTCCTGTGGGCAAGCGACCTTTCCGCATACGATGACTTAATCAGCTGGAGTACCCATATTCCTTTGCTGGGAACTCACCTGAGTTTGTTCTGTCTGTTGTTTAGTATAACAACAGTTTTGAATCAGATCATCATGATGAAACAGCAAGATATGGGCAACAATCCTCAAATGGCTGCCATGAAGTGGATGATGTACATCATGCCTGTCATGTTCTTCTTCATCTTCAATGAGTATGCTTCCGGATTGAGTTACTATTATTTCATTTCAGGTTTGATCGGTATTATTACCATGTGGATTATGCGCCGTATGACCGATGAAAAGAAATTGCTGGCACAACTTGAAGCTAATAAGAAAGCTCCTTCAGAGAGAAAGACAAGCGGACTGATGGCTAAGCTGGAAGCTCTGCAGAAAGAGCAGGAGCGCCTTCAGAAAGAACGTCAGGAACGTATGAATAAGAAATAATACTTTCTTGCATAATAATCAGAATGCAGGTAAATCGGGAAAACAAATTCTGGTTTACCTGCATATTTTTTATCTCAGATTTTCAGGTAGCATTTACCTTATGATAAGTCTTTACAGAAAATAAAGGTACTATAAAGTGTAAGCCGTTTCAAGGCAAAAGCAGAAAGAACGGTAAACTCCCATGCTATATCCAAAGAAAAATCTCCCAGCTCTTATCTGATATTACATAAAAAAGCAGAAAGAGCAGAGAGATTTTTACATATAAAATTAAAAATGCAATGCCGTTTTGCAGATTGGCCTGAGAATTATTTCAAGCAATATAATTCGGAAGGCGTAGTTCGTTTCAACGGGATAACCTGAACTCCCCCATCTCCTATTGATATACCATATTGCTTGAATGCCGTTTCCACTGTTTTATATGCCAAGTCCGGATGATTGTTATCCTTACTCAGGTGGCAAAGCCAGAGATATTTCAGTCGGGAAGGGAAATGCTCGGCCAGATAATTAGCCATTTCCCGGTTACTCATATGTCCGTTAGGACCGGCGATACGCTCTTTCAGGTACCGTGGATAAGGTCCCATTTGCAGCATAGCTTCATCATAATTAGCTTCCAGTACCAAATAATCAGAACGGTCAATATATGTAGCCGCCGTATCTGTAATATGACCGATATCAGTCAGGAAAGAGAATATTTTATCTTCCACCTGTATGCAATATCCAACGTTATCCGTACCATCATGAGGCACCTCGAAACACGTTACATTAAAATCCCCCAGCTCAACAGTTTCCCCCTTGCGTATGAAACGAGTATGTTCGGCATCCAGCTTTTCTGTCATGCAATAACTCCGGTTGATACCGGCATGCACTTCCGGAGTTGAATAGATTGGAATATTATGCTTCTTCGCCAGATGACCTACCGCTTTGATGTGATCAGCATGATCATGGGTTACAAATACTGCACGCACAGTATCCAGATTCAACGCATAATCCTTGAATATCTTCTTTATATTTCGTATGCCAATACCCGCATCAATCAATATTCCACATGTTTTTGTCGCCAGGTAATAACAGTTGCCGCTGCTTCCGCTACCCAGACTAAGAAATCGTACCTCCATATATTATTGTATTCTTTATTTTTTGGAAGCACAAAAGTACAAAAAAGAAAGGAGCCTGCCAATATCCATGCAGACCCCCTTCCACAAATTACTATTCTTTTATAATCAGAATTCGAAGAATTTTTTCGCATTGTTGTAGCAGATATCTTCCACCATCTGCTGTACACGAGGCATTTCACATTCCGGAATTTCTCCGTTTTCTACATCATTACCCAGCAAGTTACACAAAGTACGGCGGAAATATTCATGACGCGGATACGACAGGAACGAACGAGAATCTGTCAGCATACCAACAAAACGGCTCAACAAGCCCAGCAGTGACAAGGCATTCATCTGTTTTTCCATACCATCTTTCTGATCGAGGAACCACCATCCTGAACCGAACTGAATCTTTCCCGGGATAGAACCATCCTGGAAGTTACCCAGCATAGTAGCAATAACTTCGTTGGCACACGGATTCAAGTTATACAAAATAGTCTTTGTCAGCTTGCCTTCAGTATTCAGTTTATCCAGGAACTTCGCCATAGCCTTTGCAGTCGTGAACTCACCGATAGAATCGAAACCGGTATCAGGGCCCAAAAGCTTGAACATCTTCGTATTGTTGTTACGGATAGCACCGTAGTGGTACTGCTGAGTCCATCCAGTTTCCCAGTCCATTTCAGCAAATACAATCAGCATAGCCGACTTGAATTTCAGGATTTCCTCCTTAGACAGTTCCGTACCACCATACACTTTATTAAAGATAGCTCTGATTTCTGCGTCAGTATAATCCTCAGCATAGAACTCTTCGATACCATGATCGGACAACTTACAGCCTTGTTCGGCAAAGAATTCATGACGTTTGCGCAAAGCAGCTACCATATCGTCGAATGAAGAAATAGTCACACCGCTTACTTCCGACAATTTTTCCATGTACGCACGGAAGTCTGCCGGAACTTCCACAGCCATAGCCTTGTCAGGACGCCATGTAGGCAACATCTTGATTTCAAAACCACTTTCGCGTGTTGCGATATGATATTCCAGCGAGTCGACCGGATCATCGGTAGTACATACTGTTTCAACATGATAACGGCGCATCAGGTTACGAGCAGAATATTCAGGAGTTGCCAGCTTAGCATTACATTCATCGAAGATTTCGCGGGCAGTAGACGGATTCAATATTTTTTCAATTCCAAAGCAAGTTTTCAATTCCAGATGAGTCCAGTGATACAGCGGATTACGGAAAGTATAGGGAACCGTTTCAGCCCATTTCTCAAATTTTTCCCAGTCGGTAGTATCTTTTCCTGTACAGTAACGTTCGTCCACACCATTACTACGCATTGCACGCCATTTATAGTGATCGCCACCCAGCCAGATTTCTGTAATAGACTTGAACTGATAGTCGTCGGCCACCATTTTCGGAATCAAGTGACAATGGTAATCGATAATAGGCATCTTGGCTGCATGATTGTGATACAATTCCTGCGCTGTTTCTGTTTTGAGCAGGAAATTTTCATCCATAAATTTTTTCATAAAGCTTTGTTTTTGAGTTTATGTATTTTGTTCGGTATTTTCATAAAAATCGAATAACGGTAGTAGAATTTGTGTTGTTCAACATCTATTCCGTTTTATTTGCCGTTATCGAACACGAAAGTAGAAATTTTATTTGGAATAACAAAATATTTCGTATATTTGCAGCGATTATTTAATAAAATTAATCTCTGAAAAACAGAAATAAAACGTCAACTATAAATATTTTTTACTGCTGATTAAATAATATTTTCGTCTTTATACCTTTCTTATAAAGAGAAAATTTTAATTGTAAAAATACGGAACTTAAAATATACAAGTATGAAAGCATTAAACAAAGAAACTGCAAACAAGACAGTTCGTCCTGAGAGAATCATTCAATTTGGTGAAGGTAATTTCTTGCGTGCATTTGTAGACTGGATTATCTATAACATGGACCAGAAGACAGATTTCAACAGCAGTGTAGTTGTCGTACAGCCTATCGACAGAGGTATGGTAGACATGCTGAACGCACAGGACTGCCTGTACCACGTTAACCTGCAAGGACTCGATAAAGGCAAAACCGTAAACAGCCTGACACTTATCGACGTTATCAGCCGCGCACTGAATCCCTATACACAAAACGACGAATTCATGAAACTGGCCGAACAGCCTGAAATGCGTTTCGTAATCTCAAATACAACCGAAGCCGGTATCGCTTTCGATCCTTCTTGCAAGCTGACCGATGCTCCTGCCTCTTCTTATCCCGGAAAACTGACTCAGTTATTGTATCACCGTTACAAGACCTTCAACGGCGATATGTCAAAAGGTTTGATCATTTTCCCGTGCGAATTGATTTTCCTGAACGGACATAAACTGAAAGAAACCATCTACCAGTACATCGAATTGTGGAACCTGGGCGACGATTTCAAGAACTGGTTCGAAAAAGCCTGCGGCGTATACGCTACACTGGTAGACCGTATCGTACCGGGATTCCCGCGTAAGGAAATTGCTGAGATTAAAGAAAAATTACAGTACGATGATAACTTGGTTGTACAGGGCGAAATTTTCCACTTGTGGGTTATCGAAGCTCCGCAGGAAGTTGCCAAAGAATTCCCTGCCGACAAGGCCGGACTGAACGTATTGTTTGTACCGTCTGAAGCTCCTTACCATGAAAGAAAAGTTACCTTGCTGAACGGTCCTCACACCGTATTGTCACCGGTAGCTTACCTGTCGGGCGTGAATATTGTCCGCGATGCCTGCCAGCATCCGGTTATCGGCAAGTACATCCACAAAGTAATGTTCGACGAGCTGATGGAAACGCTGAATCTTCCGAAAGAAGAACTCGAGAAATTTGCTCACGATGTATTGGAACGTTTCAACAATCCGTTTGTCGACCATCAGGTTACTTCTATCATGCTGAACTCATTCCCGAAATTCCAGACTCGTGATCTGCCGGGATTGAAAGTATATCTGGAACGTAAGGGCGAACTTCCGAAAGGACTTGTACTGGGTCTTGCTGCCATCATCACTTATTATAAAGGTGGCGTACGTGAAGATGGAGCAGAAATCGTACCAAACGACGCACAGAACATTATGGATCTGCTGAAAGAGCTTTGGGCTACAGGCGATACTCAGAAAGTTACCGAAGGCGTATTGGGAGCAGAATTCATCTGGGGCGAAAACTTGAACAACATCCCGGGACTGGCCGCTGCCGTAAAAGCTGACCTGGACAGCATTCAGTCTAAAGGTATGCTGGAAACAGTAAAATCTATTCTGTAATTAATTGTTAGAAATTCCATAAAAGAAAGAGGGCAAATATCCTGTAAGATTTAGGATATTTCCCTCTTTTCTTATTTATACATTCCGGCTTTTATATTGAAAATATCTTTACATGATTCAAATCCGGCTTCTCTGCTGGAAAATTCCTCCGGATGCCTCTACAGCACTCTCTGCAGGGGTTGTGAAAAACGTGCCGAGAAAAAAATATTTTTTGTACAAATTTTAAAAAAACGTCGAGACAAATTGTCCAAAACGTGCTGACGTTTTTTGCAGAAGATCTGCGGCTTCTCATTCTATTAAATTTTTCCTTACAAACATCTGTTCGAATTTTATATCCAGCTTGCAGCTTTTCAGGATTTTTAGATTAACTTCTTTGCCTGTCTGTTTCAGTAGGTTTATTCAGGATGACAAAGATACAATTTACCCCTCACCTCCTTCATAGATACTGCCGATTTCCGATTGTTTCAGCAGCAGCGTGAAGGACGTGAAGGGCAAAAAGGGTAATTAATTTCTTAAAACAGACTTATTTTACCGGAATGCGGATAATTCCGGCCTTCACGCCCTTGGCCGTGGCTTGAAGTTCTATATCGCCAACCTTTTCTCCCGACTGAACGATCACCGTAAGCATACCTCCGAAAGCATGCATTTCCGGCTTGTGGAATAAATCGAGACAGGTAGGATCGCCGTTTGCCGAAGCACGGTACTTACCTGCTCCCTTCACTTTGAAGCTGACCAGCCGTCCGTCGTTCGGACACAAGTTGCCATCCTTGTCGACAATACGTAACGTAACATACGCCAAGTCCTTACCATCCGCCTGAAGCGAAGTACGATCCGTTACCAGTTCAATGTGATGCGGCTTGCCTGCTGTGCGGATAGTCTTTTCGGCGGCCGGATTACCCTGTTCGTCGTAAGCCACCACCTTCACCTCTCCCGGCTGGTAAACCGCATCGTACCACATCAACCGGTAGCGGTTTTCCACCGTTCCATCCTTACGCTTGGTCTGCCGCCCGTAACTCTTTCCGTTGATGAATAACTCAGCCGAAGGGTAATTTGTATATACAAACACCGGAGTCTTTTCTCCCTCACGTCCTTCCCAGTTCCAGTGCGGCAGGATGTGCAGCGTTTCAGCCTCCTTGTTCCATACACTACGATACAGATAATAACGATCTTTCGGAATAGATGCCAGATCGATGATGCCGAACATCGAACTATGGTTCGGCCATGCATTCGTATCATACGGGCTTGGCTCACCTAAATAATCGAAGCCCGTCCATACAAACTGTCCGATGGTCCAGTCGTGATCTTCAGCACGAGCAAAATCAATGTCAGGAATATTCGACCAACTGCAATACTCCAGATCGTACGACGACGACTGATGGTCATCGTACATCGCACCTGCCTTACGCTCCACCGGGAACTTATATACGCCGCGTGAGCTGACGGTAGACGACGTTTCCGACCCAAGAATGAGATTTTGCGGCAAACGCTCGTAAGCCTCGTCGTACATGTGTGCACGATAATTCAGGCCCGGAATATCCAGCATAGCAGCAAAGCCGTTTGCCAGCACACTCTTCACCTGATCCATACCGCAAGTTACCGGACGCGTCGGATCCTCCCGATGGCAGATATCCTGCAAGAACTTCGCCACCTTGTAGCCTTCCGGACTCCACTGTGTAGGCACCTCGTTGCCGATACTCCACATCACGACACACGGATTGTTCCGGTACTGGCGGAGCATGTTCACCATATCCTTTTCCGCCCACTCGTTAAAGAAGCGGTGATACCCGTTGTCACACTTGGCAATATCCCATTCGTCGAACGGCTCAAGCATCATCATGAAGCCCATTTCATCGCAAAGCTCAACCAACTCGGGCGCAGGCATGTTATGTGAAGTACGGATCGCATCACATCCCATGTCCTTGAGCAACGTCAACTGATGACGGAGTGCCGCCACATTGACAGCCGCTCCCAAAGGCCCCAGGTCGTGATGATTGCACACTCCCTGAAATTTGCGGCGTTTCCCGTTCAGGTAAAAACCTTTGTCGGGCACATATTCTATGGTACGAATACCGAAACGTGTAGTATACGTATCGAGCAACGTATCGCCTGCATAGATTTTCGACACCGCTTTATACAATATTGGAGTTTCGGGCGACCAAAGTTTCGGCTGCTCCACAATAAAATTCTGCGTAAAAGGCTGATCGTGATTAATGTATCCCTTATTAGTCTTGGTCGAAACCACCTGTCCATCGGCATCCACAATGTCCGTCGTCACAGTTAGCTCCGTCTTTTCTGCATTCAGAATCGTAGTATGGAGGCAGACAGAAGCATATTCATCCTTCACAAACGGAGTCGTAATTTGAGTACCCCATACCGGTACGTGAATTTTTTCCGTCGTTACCACATGCACATTCCGGTAAAGTCCTGCACCCGGATACCAGCGCGATGACTGAGGACGATTCTCCAATCTCACAGCAAGTACGTTATTTTTACCATCTTCATTTACCAGTCCGGTAACATCACAATAAAACGAATTATAGCCATAAGGCCAAAAGCAAGCCTCCTTTCCGTTGACGAACACTCGTGCCTCACTCATTGCCCCGTCGAAAATCAGTGTGGTCTGTTTGCCGGGAGTAGAATGGAATGTTGTACGATACCATCCCGTACCCACGTATGGCAGCCCTCCCGTACGTCCGGTCTTCAGGCTTGCCTGAGTTTCAAAATTCTGTGTAACAGCTACATTCTGCAAATCATTATTCTTGTCGAAAGGTCCGAAAATAGCCCAGTCGTGCGGAATGGTTACAGTTTCCCACTTGGTATCATTAAACCCGGTAGCTTCGGCGTCGCTCACCTCTCCTTTCGTAAACTTCCATCCTTTTTCCAGCAAGTATTCACTTCGCTGAGCATTGAGATTTAAAGTCAGGCAAAATCCCATTGCCATGAGATAAAATGTCTTCATTCTTGTTTCTCTTAATATTAAAATGTTAATGATTTTTTATATTCTATTCCTTGTTTTTGCTGCGTGAGAAAAGTTTTTTTAAGTGCAGATGTGACTACGTCTTAGTATCTTTTTCACTATCAGATTGTAAGGGCTCAACAAAGATACGATTTCTTGGCAGAAGAAAAAGTATAGTTCATGGAATATTGTCTAAAAGTCTTGTGGATTCAATTGAAATTAGAAAGGTTACATTATTGTGAAAGCTTTGTCACTGTAAAAAATTTAGTAAAGCAAAGTGCTTTAAAATGTAAGTAAATTTTAATATGAAATTGCCAGTTCTTTTCAAAAAATATATCATACGCTATGACTAAAAAGACTTCCTGATTAAAATGAAAATTTTACTATTATTGGTAATCATACTTATTCATAAAGATTTTTCAGGCAATACACTTTAACCGTTAAAGAGATTAAGCATATAAGATTTGTATTCCTAAATATTGTAGATTCTTTATCAGAATGAGGATTTTCTTCTTCTTTTTTCCTTTTTTTATGGTATTATGTTTTTATCTTTGTGAAATAATATAGAATAATTGATTTAGAGAATGGAACAAAAATTTAA
>NZ_DBMACV010000025.1:0-43181 GCF_057861905.1 Phocaeicola sp.
CGAGATTATCTTCTGAATATCGCTGCCTGAAAAAGTTAACTACACTCTTATCGTTGATAAAGAAAAGAGGGTGAATCGCGTATTACGACACACCCTCGTTTGTACAAATTTTCCAGAAAGATAAGGATGTTTTCATTAAGACAAGCTGAAAAACGAATGTGCGTTTGTGAAGAACTGCATAAAAATTGTATCTTTGTACATCCTTCGTTTCAAAACAAGAAAATCAGTTTTTATGTATACAAATAAAGAAATATGGAATGTCACTTATCCGATATTCTTGGGACTTCTTGCGCAAAATGTTATTAATGTGACTGATACGGCTTTTCTGGGACATGTCGGCGAGGTGGCGCTCGGTGCAGCAGCAATGGGAGGATTATTGTATATCTGTATCTATACCGTTGCCTTCGGCTTTAGTGTCGGTTCACAAATCCTGATAGCCCGCCGCAACGGGGAGGGAAACTTTCATGCCGTGGGACCGATTATGTGGCAGGGCTCTACGTTTAGTTTGGGTATGGGCGTCGCACTGCTGATACTGATGTCTTTATGTGCCGAGCCACTGATTCGCTTGCTGATAACTTCCGATACCATTTTCCATGCCACGTATGAGTTCTTTACCTGGCGTATCTGGGGATTTCTGTTCGCATTTGTGAATGTCATGTTCCGGGCTTTCTATATTGGAGTTACTCAAACCAAGGTGTTGACTATGAGCGCTATCGTCATGGCACTGGTCAATGTCTTTCTGGACTATGCCATGATATTCGGAGAGTTTGGCTTTCCTGAGATGGGTGTACGGGGAGCAGCGCTGGCATCGGTCATAGCAGAAGCTTCTTCCTTATTGTTTTTTATAGCTTATACCTATTGCAAGATTGACTTGAAAAAATATGGGCTGAACCGTTTCGGGCATTTCGACTGGGACATGGTGATGCGTATCTTGCGTATTTCCTGTTTTACCATGGTGCAGTATTTTCTGGCGATGGCTATCTGGTTTGTCTTTTTTATGGCATTGGAGCGGCTCGGGCAGCGACAGCTTGCCATTGCCAACATTGTGCGCAGCGTGTATGTCGTACTTCTGATACCGGTGCAGTCGCTTTCCACTACGGCAAATACCCTGGTCAGCAACCTGATTGGTTCGGGAGGTGTTTCGGGTGTCATGACATTGCTCCACAAAATAGCCCGTATGTCGTTTCTCATCATGGTTGTCTGTGTGGTACTCTGCGTATTGTTTCCGCGAGCTATCTTGGCTGTTTATACCAATGAGGAAGCCTTGTTGCTGGAATCCGTACCGGCTTTGTATGTCGTTTGCGGAGCCATGCTGATATCTGCCGTGGCGAATATTTATTTCAACGGTATTTCGGGAACCGGTAATACGCAGGCTGCACTGGTGCTCGAAGTTGGTGTACAGGTGTTTTATGCTTTGTATGTCATAGTCGTGGGGATGGTTCTGCGTGCTCCGGTCGATATTTGCTTTACTACCGAAATCATTTATTACACGTTGATGCTGACTTTCAGCGTCGTTTATCTGAAAAAAGCGAAATGGCAGAATAAAAAGATTTGATGCATCCGATTATTTTTGTAATTTTGCGCCCTAATAAAATAAGGAAATAAAAAGAAAAACTGAAAATATATGTTCGATAATTTAAGTGAAAGACTAGAGCGGTCGTTTAAGATATTGAAAGGTGAAGGAAAAATCACCGAAATCAATGTGGCCGAAACACTGAAAGATGTACGTCGTGCGTTGCTGGATGCCGATGTAAACTATAAGGTAGCCAAGAACTTTACCGATACGGTAAAAGAAAAAGCCTTGGGACAGAACGTGCTGACAGCCGTTAAGCCAAGCCAGTTGATGGTAAAAATCGTTCACGACGAGCTGACGAAACTGATGGGTGGCGATACTGCTGAAATCGAATTGAAGAATCGTCCTGCCGTTATTTTGATGTCTGGTTTGCAGGGTTCTGGTAAAACTACTTTCTCGGGCAAGCTGGCTCGTATGCTGAAAACCAAGAAAAACCGCAAGCCGTTGCTGGTAGCCTGCGACGTATACCGTCCTGCCGCTATCGAACAGTTGAAGGTGCTGGGACAGCAGATTGAGGTTCCTGTATATAGCGAACCCGACAGCAAGAACCCGGTTCAGATTGCATTGAATGCCATTCAGGAAGCAAAGGCAAAAGGTTACGATTTGGTTATCGTCGATACAGCCGGACGTCTTGCCGTAGACGAGCAGATGATGAACGAGATTGAAGCTATCAAGAATGCCATCAATCCGGACGAAACACTGTTCGTAGTCGATGCAATGACCGGTCAGGATGCAGTCAATACTGCCCGTGAGTTCAACGAACGTCTGGATTTCAACGGCGTAGTTCTGACTAAACTCGACGGTGATACACGTGGTGGTGCTGCTCTGTCTATCCGTACCGTAGTAAACAAGCCTATCAAGTTTGTGGGAACAGGTGAAAAACTGGATGCTATCGACCAGTTCCACCCGGCTCGTATGGCAGACCGTATCCTCGGAATGGGTGATATCGTTTCGCTGGTTGAACGTGCGCAGGAGCAGTACGATGAAGAAGAGGCTAAACGTCTTCAGAAGAAAATCCAGAAGAACCAGTTCGACTTCAACGACTTCTTGACTCAGATTCATCAGATTAAGAAGATGGGTAACCTGAAAGAACTTGCTTCCATGATTCCGGGTGTGGGAAAAGCCATCAAGGATATCGATATCGACGATAATGCGTTCAAGAGTATAGAAGCAATTATTTACTCAATGACTCCGGAAGAACGTACCCGTCCTGAAATTCTGAATGGAAGCCGCCGTACACGTATCGCCAAAGGTAGTGGTACGAGCATTCAGGAAGTGAACCGCTTGCTGAAGCAGTTCGACCAGACTCGCAAGATGATGAAGATGGTTACCGGCAGCAAGATGGCGGGCATGATGCAGAAGATGAAGAAGAAATAAGATAGATTTTCTGTTACCCGGTGCAGAAGCAGCCTTGTCTGGGGTATGTAGCGGGGAAGGAGTGAGGAGAAGAAATCGGCGGGAAAGCTGGTTTTTTCTCCTCGCTTGTTTTATGTGTCGGTGTTTGATATTCGCTTGCTTGCAGATGAGGTACAGCCAGACAACTTCTAAATTGGGTAAAAACTTCTTTGGGAAATTCGCAAATTTTCTGTTACTTTAACCGGGTTTTGGGTAAATGTAAATTTTATCGTAATCGGTTATTATAAAACTATATAGCAATGAGAAATAAAATATGGAGTTATGCCCTTGGCGCGACGATGTTCTTGTCGCTTGCCAGTTGCGGCAACAGTGCCAAGAAACAAGCAGATGAAAAAATAAGTGCAGACAGTATGAGTGTAACAAGTAGCCGGACAGGGGTGCAAGGAGATAGTCTTTTGGCAACATGCGTGCTCGACGGAGTGAAAGCAACATGGATTCGGGATAACGGTCCCGCACGGCTGATGCCCCGTACGCTTTTCCCCGATGCAAGTGACGAGCTGATAAAAAGTCTTTCGCTGGAGAACGGCATACCGGCTTCTATCAGTACTTTCCTGGTAGAAAGTGATGGAATACGTATTCTTTTCGATACGGGAATGGGAGCTCCCGACAGTCGGTTGATGGACGGACTGCGTTCGCTGGGCGTATCTCCGGCCGATATACAGTATATTTACCTGACACATTTTCACGGTGACCACATCGGTGGAATGATGAAAAACGACAGTGTGGTATTTCCGAATGCCGAAGTGTATGCTTCAAAAGCAGAATACGACGGCTGGATGAAAATGCCTGCCGACAAAAAGGAACAGGTGGTGAAGACTATGAACGCATACAAAGACCGTTTGCACCTGTTTGCTTTCGGCGATACACTGCCCGGAAAGGTCGTTGCACGCGAAGCGATAGGACATACACCGGGGCATACGGTCTATCAGGCGGGCAAGCTGCTGGTCATCGGCGACCTGATGCATGGCGCTGCCTTGCAGGCAGGGCATCCGGAAATCTGTGCAACCTATGATATGGATAAGGAGAATGCGATAAAGTCCCGTAAGACCTATTTGCAATATGCCCGTGAAAATGGACTGGTTATGGCGGGAATGCACTTGCCGGTTCCTGCTTTTATGAAATAAAACTTTTCGAGTGAAGTTCTCAGAGCTGTAAAAAAGTATATGAGATATATAAAGAACGCCCCTGTCATTTTCCGGAAGGGAATTTGATAGGGGCGTTCTATGTTTGTCTGTCAGTCGCAGATTAAATTTTGTGTTCCAGCCAGGCGTCAATCAGCTTGCGGGCGATGCTGAGTTTTTTCGGTATTTCCGGCAAATTATCCCGGCTGTAAAAGGCTCCTGCACTCAGTTCTTCATCCTGCAGCTTGATGGTTCCACTTTCGTATTCGGCATAATATCCTACCATGATGCCGCTGGGGTAGGGCCATGGCTGGCTGCCGAAATACTTCAGATTCTTTATCGTCAGTCCCGTCTCTTCCATAACTTCCCGGTAAACGCACTCTTCCAGTGTTTCTCCCGGTTCGAGAAAACCTGCTACCAGTCCTTTGAATGTACCCCGGAAGTTGCGGGCATGCACCAGCAAGATACTGTCACCTTTTTTTATAAGTACAATGACCGCAGGTGAAATGCGCGGGTAGAACTCCTGCCGGCACTCCGGACATCGTTTGGCAATGGGAGAAACTTGTATGGTGGGTACGCCACACATGGGACAATAGCGGCTGTTCTTGTCCCAGTTCAATATTTGTGATGCTTTCCCGGCACGCTTGTATTCTTCCAGCGGAAGCACATCGAACGAAGCACGCAAGTCCTTCATCATGCGTGGCGTGCTTTCATCTCCTGCCACCGGAACATGAATGGCGTATGTTTTGGCGGGATAACCGTTTATCTCGCCGATGGTATGAATTGTACTTCCAACGGGAACTTCAACCGGAGGTTCTGTTCCGTAAGGAATATGATACCCGTCTTCTTTTTTTTCTATCAAGACCTGTCCGCTATTAAAGACGAACCATCCACATGTTTGTTTTTCTGTTTCCATTAATTAAGTCCTTTCATTGTAAGCTGAATGCGCTTGCGTTCGTGGTCGATGCTGAGCACGCGCACACGTACATGCTGGTGCATGCTGACGACTGTTGTCGGGTCACTGACAAACTTGTCGGCAAGCTGGGAGATATGCACCAGTCCGTTTTCCTTGATTCCTATATCTACGAAGCACCCGAAATTAGTAATATTGTTGATGATGCCGGGCAGTTCCATGCCTTCCCGCAGGTCGTCGATGGTTTGTACGTTCTTGTCGAATTCGAAAACCTGAATCTTCTGGCGCGGGTCACGTCCCGGTTTATCCAGTTCCTGCATGATATCGGTCAGTGTAGGCAGTCCCACGGTATCGGTCACATAGTTCTTGATATCTATCTGGCTGCGCAAGTCCTTGTTTTTGATCAGGTCGTCAACGGAACATTTCAAGTCCTTTGCCATCTTTTCTACTATGGTATAACTCTCCGGATGCACAGCCGAATTGTCGAGCGGGTTATCAGCGTGTGGAATTCGTAAGAATCCGGCACACTGTTCAAAAGCTTTAGCGCCCATGCGCGGCACCTTCAGCAATTCCTTGCGCGAGTGGAACGCTCCGTTTTCCGTACGGTAATCTACAATGTTTTGAGCCAGTGTAGGTCCCAGTCCCGAAACATACGTCAGCAGATGCTTGCTGGCCGTATTGACGTTCACGCCGACCAGGTTCACGCAACTCTCTACTGTCTGGTCGAGCGATGCTTTCAGCTTGGTCTGATCCACATCGTGCTGGTATTGTCCCACCCCGATAGATTTGGCATCTATCTTGACCAGTTCGGCAAGCGGGTCCATCAGTCGGCGACCGATTGATACGGCTCCACGTACCGTCACATCGTATTCGGGAAACTCGTCGCGCGCAATCTTGGAAGCCGAATAGATGGAAGCACCGTCTTCGCTGACTACAAATACCTGTACTTCGCGGTCGTATCGCTGGGACGTAACGAAACGTTCGGTTTCACGACTTGCCGTGCCATTTCCAATGGCGATGGCTTCTATCTTATATTGTTCGACCAGTTTGACAAGCTTGCGCCCGGCCAGTGCCGTTTCCGATTTTGGGGGATGCGGATAAATTGCTTCATTGTGCAGCAGATTGCCCTGAGCATCCAGACAGACCACCTTGCATCCGGTACGATATCCCGGGTCGATACCCATGGTACGCTTTTGTCCCAAAGGAGGAGCCAGCAGTAACTGCCGGAGATTTTCGGCAAAGACACGGATAGCTTCTTCGTCTGCCTTTTCTTTGCTGAGTGCGGAAAATTCTGTTTCTATTGCTGGTTTCAGCAGACGCTTATATGCATCGTTTACAGCTTCTGCCACTTGTGCGGAACATTCCCCGTTTCCGTGTACATATTGCCTTTCCAGTCGTTCGGTACAGGCTGTTTCATCATCGGGAGTGATGGATACTTTCAGGATACCTTCGGCTTCTCCACGACGGATGGCGAGCAGGCGGTGAGAGGTACATTTCTTCAGCGGTTCACTGAAGTCGAAGTAATCGCGGTATTTCTGGGCGGCTTCTTCTTTCTCTTTGCCTTTGACTATTTTAGCCGTAATTATTGCCTGACGGCTGAACTGGTTTCGTATCAGGTTACGGGCACGTTCATCTTCGTTCACTTGCTCGGCGATGATGTCGCGTGCTCCTTTTAGTGCGTCTTCTTCGTCCTTGACTTCTCCCTTGATGAACTGACGTACCCGGGCAGACAAATTGTTTTCCCGCTGCATCAACAGCAGCATGGCGAGCGGTTCCAGTCCCTTCTGGCGTGCAGCTTCGGCACGGGTTTTCCGTTTGGGCTTGAAAGGCAGGTAAATATCCTCCAGTTCCGTCGCATCCCAACAGTTGGCAATGCGTTCACGCAAGGCATCGGTTAGTTTTCCCTGCTCTTCGATGGTAGAAAGTACCGTTTCCTTTCGCTTGGCAAGTTCGCAGAGTTTTTCGTAACGCGTATGGATGTCTCCTATCTGTACCTCGTCGAGTCCTCCGGTTGCTTCTTTTCGGTAACGGCTTATAAAGGGTATTGTAGCACCTCCCTGAAGCAGTTTCAATGTATTTTCCACCCGATGGACAGGTAGCTTCAGGGCTGTGGCAATCATTTGGCTGAATTGTTCCATGTATACTTCTTCTAATAATGTGGCACAAATGTAATTAAAAAAAGAATTCGGGGTGAGGGGAGAATCTATTTTGAAGGTGATTTGCCGGTAGGTTTAAGCTTTATTCGGATTTGAGAGAAGTTCTTTGATTGAGAATGTTGAGGAAGAGGACAGGGAAATAGCGACTAACGCTACGTATAGGCAGGCAGTCGAACTTGGAAATTTGGTCAGTTTTAGAGATGAAATATCAAGCAGAATGATGAAGGATAAGAGGAAGGCGGTCGGACTGGAGGGAAAAGGAATTGCAAAGATTTTTGTTGGTTCAATTGGGTTCCGAAACGTAGTAATGGCACATGATACGAAGAAACGGCAAGGATATCTGCTGGTCAAACTTGTTCCCGAGACGTAGTAATGCTACGTGATAAAGAGGAACAGCAAGGATGTCTGTTGGTTAAAGCTTTGAAAATGGAGGTCGATACAATGAACTTTTAGAGGAAATCGTTTGTTGTTTTTGCATATGAAATAATCTTTCGGTGATATATTATGTGACAACTTAAACAGATGCTATGACTTATGAATATGAAACGAAGTGTTTGTTGCCTCATTCTTTTTTCTTTTTTAGGCATATCAATAGCAATGGCGCAGGAACCGGAAAAAGAAAGGCACTGGGTATGGGAACTTTATGGGGGCGCGAACAATTATATGACATGGGAAGTGGAAACAGGTGTCGTATATAAGCCCTGGCGTTTTATTGGCGTTGGAGCAGGATTGCTTTTTACTCCACAGATAGATGATGACAATGTTTATTCGGGAGATGCAAGAGATAAAAAATTACACTGGCGGATAGAGGAGAATGACTTGGCATATCTCATGGCTTTCCGGTCGGGGATTTATTTGTATTCACCTTCTGTTTATTTGGATCATGACCGTGATGTAGCATTGTCTTTCCGCGTATCTCCCGGTATTACTGTTCCTTTGCCTCCCAATTCAAGTGCTGTTGTAAATTATGTTCCGGTGGATGCAGTTATTGATGTGCCGGTAACTTCAGGAAGAGTCAGTAACTCGCAGGCAAGGGCATGTTATTATCATGTACGGTTTGCTGTGGCTCTGGAAATGGAACGTCTATCGGTATTGCTGGGATATACGACATCCGATTATGATTTGTACGGAGGAAGCCGTAATATGGTGGTGGAAGGACAGAAAATAGGATTGCCCCACAAGAAGCAGACCGGAACGTTCTTTATCGGTCTGACCTGCGACTTTTGAGCATATAAAAAGAAAACCCTGCCACGGGCCTGATGGTACGTGACAAGGTTTTCGTAATTATGGGAATTATCTGCGGTAGAAACGCAGCTCATTTTCCAACGTTTTTACTCTGTTTTGCAAGTTTTCTATTCTTTCCAGCAAGTGACGGATGGCATCGATTCCTTCTATATTGATGGACAAGTCGTAATACAGGTGAGTATATTTTTCCAGTTCATTCAACTGAGAAGCCGGAAAATAACTGGTATCATCTATCACTTCGATATCTATTAGACCGCCTTCGCCCAGCATGAGGACGAAGTCGGGTTCGATGTTGCAATGTGTGCAATAGTCGTTTATGATGATTAAATCGTTCTGCATAGTCGTACGGTTTTAGATTATCCTTGCTGTAACTGTCGGAACAAATCTTTTTGTTTTTCCGTCAGCGTGGTAGGAATGGTTACGTGATAAGTTACAATCAGATCGCCTGTTACGCCTTCCTGCTTGTAAACAGGGAAGCCTTTTCCTTTCAGGCGCACCATCGCATCGTTTTGAGTTCCCGGACGAACTTTCAGTTTTACTTGTCCGTCCAATGTATTGACTGTAACTTCACCTCCCAGTACGGCCGTGTACAAGTCGATTGTTACATCTGTATACAAGTCATTGTCTTTCCGTTTGAAGACAGGGTCATCAGGAATAACGAAAGTAATATACAAATCTCCGTCGGGGCCGCCGTTTGCTCCCTTGCCTCCATGACCTTTCAATTTAATAACTTGCCCGTTTGCTACTCCGGCCGGCACGGTAATACGCAATGTTTCACCGTTGATGCTGAACGTCTGTTTGTGCGTAGTAGCTGCTTCACGCAAAGATAGTTGCAAAGAAGCCTCGATATCTTGTCCGCGGAATCCGCCTCTTGCACTACGTCCTCTGCCAGCTCCATGTCCGAACAACTCTTCGAAGAAGTCGGAGAATCCGCTGGCGTTTCCACCAAATCCGTGCATACCTTCTCCTCCAAAGCCACTTGTAAAATGTTGTCCGTCGGTAGAATACCAATATTCTCCGCCGTTACCTCCTCCGCCTTGAGCCTGATAAGCCTGTTGTTGTGCCTCAAACTCGTCGGCGTGTTTCCAGTTTTCCCCGTAAGCATCGTATTTCTTACGCTTTTCGGGGTCGCTTAATACCTCGTTGGCTTCATTTATCTCCTGAAATTTGTCCTTAGCCGTAGGGTCGTTCGGATTCAAATCAGGATGATATTTGCGAGCCAACTTACGGAACGCTTTTTTGATTTCGTCCTGAGTTGCCGTTTTGTCAACTCCAAGAACCTTGTAATAGTCTATATAAGCCATACAGTCTGTTTTTTTATTTGTAAATAAAGCAAAGAATGTGCCACATTGTCCTTTTGTTAACAGACTTTTAACCATATTGAAAGCTATTTATTCTTTTAAGGGTTTTGCAGGTAGTCAACTTCCATTATCTTTGTGGTATTGAATTAATCATGGTATACAGTACCTGACAAATTGTCGCCTGTATGCAGTCTTATCTATTAATTTGTTATGAAATTACTGATTTGTCTGATGACGCTTTTAGGGCTTGGAAGCCTGAGCGTAGTTCATGCTTCACAAGACGGTGAGGTAACTTTGAAATTAATTGAGACCAGCGATGTGCATGGTTGTTATTTTCCTTATGATTTTATACGTAATAAGCAGACGAAGGGGAGCTTGGCCCGTGTGTCTTCGTATGTGAAAGAGCAACGGGAAAAGTATGATAACGTTATACTGATGGACAACGGCGATATTCTTCAAGGGCAGCCGGTAGCCTATTATTATAATTATATGGATACTACATCGGAGCATGTATGTGCTGCCATGCTGAACTATATGAAATACGATGTAGGTACCATGGGAAATCATGATATAGAAACCGGACATGCCGTGTACGACCGTTGGGTACGTCAGTGCAGTTTTCCGGTACTTGGAGCTAACATTGTCGATAACAAGACCGGAAAGCCGTATTTGCCACCTTATTATATTATAGAAAAAGAAGGAGTAAAGATTGCTATATTGGGTATGATAACTCCTGCCATTCCTTCCTGGCTTCCCGAACAGTTGTGGAGCGGTCTGCATTTTGAAGATATGGAAGACTGTGCACGCAAATGGGTAAAGATTATTCGTGAAAAAGAAAATCCGGATATTTTGGTAGGCTTGTTTCATGCCGGTCCTGAGGGCAATAAGCTCGACGATGCGGTAGAAAACGGTTCCGGCAATGTGGCAAAGAATGTTCCGGGCTTCGATGTGGTATTTATGGGACACGATCATGCGCGGAGGAATGAGAAAGTGACCAATGTAGAAGGAGATTCCGTTTTGATGGTAGACCCAGCCAATATGTCAAAAGTGGTTTCGGAAGTTACTTTTACAGTAACGAAACAGGATGGAAAAGTGGTTTCCAAACAAGTGGAAGGTAAGCTGGTAAATATGGACGGATATGCGCCGGATTCGGATTTCATGAATGTATTTCAGGGAGCGTATGAGGCCACTATGGATTTCGTTTCACGAAAAATCGGACGTATCGAAGAAACCATTACAACAAAAGATGCTTATTTCGGTCCTTCGGCATTTATCGATTTGCTTCATCAGTTGCAGCTCGACATTACAGGAGCTGATGTTTCTTTTTGTGCTCCCTTGTCGTTTTCGGCCGAAATCAAGAAGGGAGATATTTATATGAGCGACATGTTCAACCTTTATAAATATGAGAACCTGCTGTATACCATGGAGCTGACAGGTAAGGAAATCAAGGGATTTCTGGAAATGTCGTATACTCTTTGGACAAATCAGATGCACTCTCCCGACGACCATCTGATGCTTTTCAATGAGGAAGACAAAGGTTTTGGGCGTTTCAAAAATCCGAGTTTTAATTTCGATTCGGCAGCAGGTATTATTTATACCGTGGACGTGACAAAGCCTCAGGGTGAAAAAATCCGGATAGAGCGCATGGCAAGCGGAGAACCTTTCGATATGAATAAGGTATATCGGGTGGCAGTCAATTCGTATCGCGGGAATGGTGGAGGCGACTTGCTGACGAAAGGTGCAGGCATTCCCAAGACGGAACTGGCAAAGCGTATTGTTTACTCTACCGACAAGGATTTACGTTTTTATCTGATGAAGCGCATTGAGGAAGTAAAGGTGCTCGATCCGAAACCTTTGAACCAGTGGAAATTTATTCCGGAAGAATGGACTATACCTGCCTCGAAAAGGGATTATGACATCCTGTTCGGCGAGAAAAAATAGAAACAGGACGTGTCCTGAAAATTGTGGGCGGAAATTAAAGAAAACGTGCCGACGTTTTACCATAAACGTCGGCACGTTTTCTTTTTATATTCGTTACCTCTTCTGTTATTGATGACATAAGACCGAGCAAAAGAAAAAATAATTCTTTTTAGTGAAAAAATCTTCATTTTCATTTTGCAAGTTGAAAGAAAACCGTAAATTTGCATCGCTTTTGACAAATAAGTCATTGCCGAAATAACTCAGTTGGTAGAGTAACTCATTCGTAATGAGTAAGTCGCGGGTTCGAGTCCCGCTTTCGGCTCATTCCCAAAGAGGTATGTTGCTATCAAGAAACATACCTCTTTTTCTTTCATATTGTTCTTTCTTGTAACTTATTAATGTAATAAATGAAAATAAAATAGCTTTTTTAACTTGCTATTTTAGCTCAACTATCCTACATTTGTGTCAAAGTATTATAAATCATCACATCTTATACAACATGAAATATCCTTTTATATCAGCAGATGAAGCTGCTGCAATCATTCACAATGGAAACACGATAGGAGTGGGAGGCTTTTCGTCTGTAGGAACACCCAAGGCGGTCCCTGCGGCATTGGCACGCTACGCCGAAAAACTACATGCAGAAGGAAAGGAGTTTAAGGTAGGTCTTATTACCGGAGGGGCTACGGGAAGTCAGGTCGATTCGGCACTGGCATTGGCACATGCTGTAGCGTTTCGTACTCCTTTTCAGTCGAACAAGGACATGCGTAATGCCATCAATAGTGGAGAAGTGCAATATTACGATGTACATCTTTCGCAGATAGGTCAGGACGTACGCTATGGTTTCCTTGGAGATGTGGATGTAGCTATTGTCGAAGCTTCCGATATAACGGAAAAAGGAGAGATTGTTCTCAGTACTTCGGTAGGTATTTCGCCTACATTGGTGAAGGTAGCCCACAAAGTCATTATAGAACTGAATGAAGCACATGCCGGCAAGCTGACCGGAATGCACGATATTTATATTCCCGATACTCCGCCATACCGCAGAGAGATTCCGATTTATCGGGTAAACGACCGGGCAGGAAGCATTACGGTACGGGTCGATCCTGAAAAAGTTGTGGGGGTAGTCTGTACCAATGAACGCGACCGGATAGCAGCTTTCACTCCACTGAACGATACTACCAGCCGCATCGGGCAGAATGTAGCCGACTTCCTTTTGAGCGAATATCAGCGAGGAGCCATACCTCGTGACTTCCTTCCTTTACAGTCGGGTGTGGGAAATATAGCCAATGCCGTACTGGGAGCACTGGGAGCCGACAGCAAGTTACCGGCCTTTTCCATGTATACCGAAGTGATTCAGAATTCGGTTATCGACTTGATGATGCAGGGACGTATCCGTTTTGTTGCCGGAAGTTCATTGACATTGTCCGATGACCGGCTGGATATGCTTTATAGTCATATCGACGAATTGCGGGAACGTATATTGTTGCGTCCGCAGGAGATTACAAACCATCCGGAAATGATTCGTCGTCTGGGTATTATTGCTGTAAATACAGCCTTGGAAGCCGATATTTTTGGCAATGTAAACAGTACGCATGTACTGGGAAGCAAGATGATGAACGGTATTGGCGGTTCGGCCGACTTTGCACGAAATGCCTACCTTTCTATATTTACTACTCCTTCCACGGCTAAGGACGGACTGATTTCGTCTATTGTTCCTCATGTGTCGCACGTCGACAGTACGGAGCACGATGTGCGGATTCTGGTAACCGAACAGGGAGTAGCCGACCTGCGTGGCAAGTCGCCTTCACAGCGGGCACGTTGCATTATTGAAAACTGTGCACATCCCGATTACAAGGAACTGCTCTGGGACTATCTGAAACTTTCGGAAGGCAAGAGCTGTCATACGCCTATGTCATTGCGGAATGCCCTGAAGATGCACATAGCCTTTGCCGAAACGGGGGATATGCGTAATACAAAATTTGAACTGTAAGCGTACGCTTGGATAAAAGAAAAACGGCATTTGTTCCTCTCAGGGGTGCAAATGCCGTTTGTTTCATATTAGAATTCGAATTTTTCCATCTTCATTTCAGCCAGTTCTTCAATCTGTGGAACCAGAGTCATAAAGTGAGGAGTGTGTTCATGATCCGACAATGCTTCAGCATCTTTCCATGTTTCGCAAATCATCAGCACATCGTGGCGAGTTGCGCTTTCGAATACATCGTAAGCAATACAGCCCTTATCTTTTTGTGATGCAGCTACAAGTTCCTTGGCAGCAACGAGTACTGCTTCACGTTTTTCTTCTTTTACTCTAATAAAAACATTCAGTCTAATCATACGTCTTATTTTTTAGTTTGGTTAATGATACATTGAAATTACTATTTCCTTTGCGTAGAACAAACAATAAAGGGCGAAAGATTAAGTTTTTTATATATCTTAACTTTTCGCCCTCTCTGTCTTTTTCTTATGATTTTCTGATTACCATTCTACAAATTTGCCTCTGGCCTTGCGTTCTTTCAGAATAGCCGCAAGACGTTTGTTCTTCGACGAGGCAATGTATTTACGTCCGAAGATGTTTGGAATAGCAACACCCAGTGCGATACACATGATGACCAGACCGGAGTTTACACCGCTTTCGATAGCTTTCATTAGTGGAGTAACCTGATCGATAGACTGGACGTTCATGTTAATCAAGCCGAACAACATGCGGTACATCAGTACTCCCGGAATCATCGGAATAACCGAAGGAATGGTAAGTACGTGATTGGGAACATGGAACCAGTGCACGGCTTTGATAGCGATGAGGCTTACCAGTACCGAACCGGCAAACGAACCGATAACAAGACCCATATCCAGACCTATATTGTTGGTGCTCGGACCCAGATTTACGAAGTTACGTGTACATACAGCCAATATACCTCCGATGGCTACTACCCACAGCAGGTGACGCTGGATGTTGAAAATCATGGAGAATCCCATAGCCGAAATAGCGGCTGCGATGGCATATTCCCAATAGGCATGATGAGGAACCATGCTGATAGTCGGGAAGAAATCGGCGATGCTGCACAGTTTTACGGCAAATGCAATACCGAATGCCATGGCAGCTACCATCAGCAGGGTATTGACGGCACGTACGATACCTACCTGAATATAATTGTCGAGCATATCATCGACGAAGTTGATCAATGGAACACCCGGTACGATAAACAAGGCACATGCCAGCAACGGATGCCACGGTGTGCTGGTCCATTCGGCGGGGAGGAACGTTGAAGCCCATGCAAGCATGGTAGCTATGAAAGCAGAAATGGCGATACCCATATAATGGTTCAAGCCCGATTCGTTACATTTCTGACGGATGCGCATACCGATGATGGCAGCAATGGAAGCATAAAGGAACGCCATCCAGTCGCAACCGAACTGAATACAGAATCCGCCACAGGCGAAACCTGCTCCGATGGCTACCTGGGTAGGAGTATAATTACGTTTCTTTGTACGAATCTTTTCCAGTTCTTCTTCGTACTGGTCGAGTGTGTAGTCTTGCTCTATTGCTTTCCATGAGAGTTTGCTGACTTCGGAAATGGCAGTCATGTTTACGCCGTGTCCTTCAATGCGCTGAAATTTCGTAAACGAATAATCGCCGTCACTTACATTTACCATCAGCATGGTAAAACTAACATTAATGTGCAACTTTTCTTCGGGGATACCTAAGTAAGCTGCTGTACGCTTCATGTTTCTCACAATTCGATTGGTATCGGCCAGACTTTCTACCAATAGTTTTCCTGTACGAAGCAATAGATCAACGCGTCGGTGCAACTGCTGATCGTGAATCTTTACAGTAGTTTCTAATTGTTCCTCTAATATCATTTTGTTTAAAGATTATTTTCGGCTGCAAAGTTAGCAAATATTTTATTCAGACATGAGGTTTCTGCTTCCGAAAGTGCTAAAAAAGATGGAAGAAAGCCCGTGGAATCTTAGAGAGTTTTTGTACAAAAAAAATCTGGATTTGTACAAATTTCATAAAAGTTTGTACAAAAAGCAGATGTTTCTTCAAGAGGTCTTGGAGAAAACGTGCCCGATTTCTCCGGAAAAGTCAAGGCGATTTATGAAGTTCATCGTCGGGAGTGGGGATGAAAGTGTCGGGAAGTGGGGAATGAAAAAGCCGTCCGGTTGGGGATAATTTCCACAAAATGTCAGAAAAATCCTCAACATCTGTTTAACAAATGGGGGCTTCAGCCTCTGATTTTCAATAAATAAAAATATTTTCGTATCTTTGGCACAACTATTGCCCTCGTCTTTATGGCATCTAATAACAAAAACCCAAAAAAAAGTATGAAACGTTTTTTGACAAGGAAAGAATTAAAGTTAAAGAAGAAGCAGACCATTTATGCTGCAATCGGCATCATCGTTATCATTGCTCTCTATTTGTTTCTCACGCGGGAAAAGCATGTGGAACCCGAAGCCCCGATAGTTAGCGTGGCTCCCGTTCAACAACAGGACGTAGAACTGTATGGTGAATATGTAGGACGTATTCGTGCACAGCAGTTCGTGGAGGTGCGTGCGCGTGTAGAAGGTTTCCTTGAACAAATGTTGTTTGCCGAGGGTACTTATGTGAAAAGAAATCAGGTATTGTTTGTTATCAATCAGGATCAGTATCGTGCCAAGGCTGACAAGGTGCGGGCTCAGTTGAAAAAGGATGAGGCGCAGGCACGTAAGGCAGAACGCGATCTGGAACGTATTCGCCCGCTGTACCAGCAGAATGCAGCCAGCCAGCTCGACCTTGACAATGCTGTTGCTGCTTACGAAACAGCTGTGGCAAGTGTGGGGATGAGTAAGGCGGATCTTGATCAGGCAGAACAGGAACTTGGATATACGGTTGTGCGTTCTCCTATCTCAGGACAGATTAGTGAGCGTCATGTCGACCTGGGTACATTGGTAGGAGGAAGCGGAAAGTCGCTTCTGGCTACTATCGTAAAGAGTGACACGGTGCTGGTAGACTTCAGCATGACGGCACTCGATTATCTGAAAAGTAAGGAACGTAACGTAACGCTGGGACAGAAGGATTCTACCCGTTCATGGCAGCCTACGGTAACTATTACCCTGCCCGACAATAGTGTATACGAGCAGAAAGGTCTGGTAGACTTTGCCGAACCTCAGGTAAATCCGAAAACCGGAACTTTTTCCGTTCGTGCGGAAATGGCAAATCCTGAGCATGTCCTTCTTCCGGGACAGTTTACGAAGGTGAAACTGTTGCTGGATGTACGTGAAAATGCTACAGTCGTTCCGCAGAAGTCGCTGATTATAGAAAAAGGTGGAGCTTATGTTTTCGTAATGCGCCGTGATTCGACGGTAGAAAAACGCTTCATCGAACTGGGACCGGAATTCCAGAATAACATGGTAGTAGAGCGCGGACTTGCTCCGGGTGAGATGATTGTAACCGAGGGTTATCATAAACTTGCTCCGGGTATGAAGGTACGAGTAGGTGAGGCTCCGAAGCCTCAGGCAGAAGAGAAAAAAGAGGATTAACCAAGCAACCCATTAAACTTTACGATTCATGAAAGTGAGTTTCTTTATCGACAGGCCGGTGTTTTCGGCTGTCATCTCCATATTAATTGTCATAGTCGGTATCATCGGACTCCAAATGTTGCCGATTGACCAATATCCCCAAATCACTCCTCCGGTAGTGAAAATCAGTGCTTCCTACCCGGGTGCAAGTGCCGTTACGGTGTCGCAGGCAGTTGCTACGCCGATTGAGCAGGAACTTAACGGTACGCCGGGTATGCTTTACATGGAGTCGAACAGTTCCAATTCGGGAGGCTTTTCGGCTACTGTTACATTCGATATCTCGGCCGATCCGGATTTGGCTGCCGTAGAAATACAGAACCGTATCAAGCTGGCGGAATCGAGCCTTCCTGCCGAAGTTATCCAGAACGGTATTTCGGTGGAAAAACAGGCTGCCAGTCAGTTGATGACTATCTGTTTGCGTTCGGACGACCCGAAGTTTGACGAAATCTATTTGAGTAACTTTGCAACAATCAATGTGCTCGACCTGCTTCGCCGTGTACCGGGTGTAGGACGTGTGTCGAACATTGGTAGCCGTTATTATGCCATGCAGATATGGGTGGATCCGGCTAAGCTGGCAAATTTCGGCTTGACCGTACAGGATGTTCAGAATGCGCTGAAGGATCAGAACCGTGAATCGGCAGCGGGTGTGCTGGGACAGCAGCCTGTAAGCGGACTGGATATAACTATTCCTATTACGGCTCAGGGACGTCTTTCTACCGTGGGACAGTTTGAAGAAATCGTGCTTCGTGCCAATGCCGACGGTTCGCTTATCCGTATGCGTGATGTGGCACGTGTATCGCTCGAAGCATCTTCGTATAATACGGAGAGTGGTATCAACGGAGGCAATGCGGCTGTACTGGGTATCTATATGCTTCCCGGTGCCAATGCCATGGACGTGGCCGAAAAGGTTAAGGAAACCATGGAGGAAATCAGCAAGAATTTTCCTGAAGGATTACAGTATGAAATTCCGTTCGATATTACAACCTATATATCAGAATCTATTCATGAGGTATACAAAACCCTGTTCGAGGCACTGGTGCTGGTGATTATTGTGGTTTTCCTTTCGCTGCAGAGCTGGCGTGCTACACTTATTCCTATTGTGGCCGTACCGATTTCGCTGATCGGAACCTTCGGGTTCATGCTTATATTTGGCTTTTCGCTGAACATGCTTACCTTGCTGGGATTGATTCTTGCTATCGGTATCGTGGTGGACGATGCCATTGTTGTGGTGGAGAACGTGGAGCGTATTATGGAAGAGGAGAAGCTTAGTCCGTATGAAGCTACCAAGAAGGCAATGGACGGATTGGCTGGAGCTTTGATTGCCACTTCGCTGGTGCTTGCCGCTGTATTTGTTCCGGTAAGCTTCTTGTCGGGCATTACGGGACAGTTGTACCGTCAGTTTAGTGTGACGATTGCCGTTTCCGTTATCCTTTCTACAGTTGTAGCATTGACGTTGAGCCCGGTTATGTGTTCACTCATTCTGAAGCCAACCGATCCGGACAAGCCCAAGAACCGTGTCTTTACGTTCATCAATAAATGGCTCGCTATCGGAAACAATAAATATGTAGCCGGCATCAAGCGGGTGATAAAACATCCGCGCCGTGTGATTGTCGGATTCGGTATTGTGATTATTTGTATATTTGTTTTCCACCGACTGGTTCCTACCAGCTTCCTCCCGACTGAGGATCAGGGATTTTTTACCGTGGAGCTTGAGTTGCCGGAAGGTACTACGCTGGAGAGAACTCGCGCGGTAACCGACAGAGCGATTGCTTTCCTGATGAAAGACCCGTCGGTAGAATATGTGCAAAACGTTACAGGTAGCAGTCCACGTGTGGGAACCAGTCAGGCACGAAGCCAGTTGACGGTGATTCTGAAGGAGTGGAAAGAACGTGATGATACGACTATCGGACAAATTATGCAGGATGTGCAGGATGAGCTGAAGGAATATCCGGAATGTAAGGTCTACCTTTCTACGCCGCCTGTCATACCGGGACTTGGAACTTCGGGTGGTTTCGAAATGCAGTTGGAGGCTCGTGGTGATGCGACCTACGACGATCTGGTTCGTGCTACCGATACTTTAATGTATTACGCATCGCAGCGAAAGGAGTTTAGTGGACTTTCTTCTTCTTTGCAGGCAGAGATTCCGCAGTTGTATTTCGATGTCGACCGTGATAAGGTAAAGTTGTCTGGAGTACCTATGGCTGATGTGTTCTCTACGATGAAGGCTTATACGGGTTCGGTATACGTGAACGACTTCAATATGTTCAATCGTATTTACCGTGTATATATACAGGCGGAGGCGCCTTACCGTGAGCATCGTGACAATATCGGTCTGTACTTTGTCCGTGGAAGCGACGGTGATATGATTCCGCTGACTTCACTGGGTACGACTGATTATACGACAGGACCGGGTAGTATCAAGCGTTTCAACATGTTTAATACGTCAATTATTCGTGGTACAGCCGCGAACGGAGCCAGCTCTGGTCAGGTAATGGAGATTCTGGAACAGATAGCCCGTGAGAAACTTCCAAGTAATATTGGAGTAGAATGGAGCGGTCTTTCTTATCAGGAAAAGCAGGCAGGCGGTCAGACGGGAGCCATCATCGCATTGGTATTCTTGTTTGTATTCCTCTTTCTTGCTGCGCTCTATGAAAGCTGGACTATACCTATCGCCGTTTTGATCTCACTTCCGGTTGCAGTGCTCGGGGCGTATGCCGGAGTTGCCTTGTGCGGACTGGAGAATGATACTTATTTCCAGATTGGTTTGGTTATGCTGATTGGTCTGGCTGCCAAGAATGCCATTCTGATTGTTGAGTTTGCCAAAGAAGAAGTCGACAAAGGAAAGGATCTGGTCGAGTCGGCATTGCACGCAGCACATCTGCGTTTCCGTCCTATTTTGATGACTTCACTGGCGTTCATCTTGGGTATGGTTCCTATGGTTATTGCTACCGGACCGGGTTCGGCAAGCCGTCAGGCTATCGGAACAGGTGTATTCTTTGGTATGATAGTAGCCGTTACGGTAGGAATTTTGCTTGTACCTTTCTTCTTCGTTATGATTTATAAGGCGAAAAACAAGCTGAAAACAAAAAGAGCTCATAAATAAAACCTGAAACGTATGAAACGAACTAAATATACTTATCGCTTTTTATTGATGCTGGCGGCTGTGCTTCTGTTGGGAAGCTGCCAGCTGGGCAAACATTATACCCGTCCGAAACTGGACCTGCCCGATACGCTCGACAGTATGAGCGTGGACACAGTTTCTCTCGGCGACTACCCGTGGGAACAGCTTTATACTGATACAACTCTGCAGGGGCTGATACGGAAAACTTTGGCTTATAATAAGGATATGCTGATAGCTGCGGCACGTGTCAAGGAGTTGGCCGCAATGAAACGCATTGATTATGCAAACATGTTTCCATCGGTCAACCTGAAAGTTTATGCCGAACGCGAAAGAGAAAATTATGGAGGGAACAATCTTAAACAAGGTGATGAGTTCGATATAAAAGGAGGAATCTCTTGGGAACTCGACCTTTGGGGAAATCTTCGGTGGGCACGCGATAAGAGTCTTGCTGAATTTATGGGGTCTATCGAAAACCAGCGGGCGCTTCGCATGAGTCTTGTTGCGCAGGTTGCACAGGCTTATTTTGAACTTGTGGCACTGGATAACGAGTTGGCTATCGTACAAAAGACAGTCGATGCGCGTCGGGAAAGCCTGCATCTTGCACGAGTTCGTTACGAAGGTGGATTAACTTCGGAAACGGCTTTTCGTCAGGCACAGGTAGAGTTGGCCCGAACAGCTACATTGGTTCCCGATTTGGAACGTAAGATTGCCTTGAAAGAAAATGACATTGCTTTTCTGAGCGGGGAATATCCGCATCATATCAAACGTTCGGTACTGCCGGAAGATGTAATGTTTTCTGCGGGCTTACCTGTAGGATTACCCTCTGCCTTGCTGGAACGTCGTCCGGATATTCGTCAGGCAGAGCAGGCACTTATTGCAGCTAATGCAGCGGTAGGGGTGGCGTATACCAATCTGTTTCCCCGCCTTACTTTGACTGCCAGCTATGGAGCGGAAAGTGACCTCTTAAGCGAACTGCTTAAATCTCCCCATCAGCTTTTTGCAGCTAATCTGTTGCAGCCTATTTTTGCTATGGGAAAGAACCGGGCTATGCTGAAAGCTAAGAAAGCAGCGTGCGAGCAGGCAGCCTACGCTTACGAAAAAGCAGTACTGAATGCCTTTAAGGATGCATATAATGCCATTGCTGAATTTAATAAGGTAAAGGAAATCTATGAAACCCGTCTGCGACTGGAACAGGCTTCCAAGAGCACGCTCGACTTGGCACAGTTGCAATACTTGAATGGAGTTATAGGTTATATGGATTTGCTGGATGCGCAACGTGGTTATCTGGATGCTCAGATCGGTTTGAGCAATGCGGTGCGCGACAAGCAGATTAGTATGGTAAATCTTTATAAAGCGCTGGGAGGAGGCTGGAAAGAATAGGTTTTTGTCCGGCTTCTTAAAAAGTTAGAGATTATTTTATTGAAACATGTTCGAAATATGCTAATAAATCTTTATCTTTGCATCCCGAATTGTAATGTGCTCTAATGTGTGATTTGGTAAAACAGATAAAGAAAAAAGGGTATGCTCCGGATTCGAGATGGCAGAGTTTGCCTCATGGAGAGTTGGAAAACAGAGGTCTTTTCGGAATTTTGTTTTCCTCGAAGTTTTTCTTTTTTCTGGATGCTGTGTTTTTGGGCACTGCTCATTCTTGTTGTTTCTTTTATAAGAATTTAGTCGAATGTAAGAATAATAAAAATACCTGGAATTACTCTTTTCAGTAGGTCCAGGTATTTTTGTATATATGGAGTAGCCAACTAAACGATACGAAATAATATGGAACCGCTAAAGCATGAATGTGGAGTAGCGATGATTCGCTTGCTGAAACCACTTGAATATTATCAGGAAAAGTATGGTACGTGGATGTACGGGCTTAACAAGCTGTATTTGCTGATGGAAAAACAGCATAACCGTGGTCAGGAAGCCGCGGGTCTGGCGTGTGTCAAGCTTCAGGCAGATCCCGGAGAAGAATATATGTTTCGAGAGAGAGGACTGGGAGCCGGAGCTATAACCGAGATATTCGGCACAGTACACAGCTATTTTAAAGACCTTACTCCCGAGCAGCTTCATGATGCTGAATATGCGAAAAAATGCTTGCCTTTTGCCGGAGAACTGTACATGGGACATTTGCGTTATTCTACAACGGGCAAGAGTGGTATTTCGTATGTGCACCCTTTCTTGCGCCGCAATAACTGGCGTGCTAAAAATCTGGCTTTGTGCGGAAACTTTAACTTGACGAATGTAGACGAAATCTTTGCTGATATTACGGCATTCGGACAGCATCCGCGTAAATATGCTGATACGTATATCATGCTGGAACAGGTAGGACATCGCCTGGACCGTGAAGTGGAACGCCTTTACAATGAATGTAAGGCTGAAGGATTGGAGGGCATGGATATTACACATGCTATCGAAGACCGCATTGATTTGACTAACGTGTTGAAAACATCCAGCCCGAAATGGGACGGAGGTTATGTTATCTGCGGACTGACTGGTAGTGGCGAAAGTTTTGCCGTACGCGATCCTTGGGGTATCCGTCCGGGATTCTGGTATATGGATGACGAAATTATGGTATTGGCATCCGAGCGTCCGGTTATACAAACAGCACTGAATGTTCCTGCCGATAGTATCAATGAGTTGCTTCCGGGACAAGCTATTTTGGTTAACAAAAAAGGCGAAATGCGTCTGGCTCAAATCAATGAACCGAAAGAAAAGAAAGCTTGTTCATTCGAACGTATTTACTTCAGCCGCGGTAGTGATATGGATATTTACCGTGAACGTAAGCTGCTGGGTAAAAAGTTGGTTAATCCTATTTTGAAAGCAATCGATAATGATGTGGTACATACTGTATTCTCATTTATACCAAATACGGCAGAAGTCGCTTTTTACGGTATGTTGGAAGGATTCGACAACTACCTGAACGAGCTGAAAGTTCAGCGTATCGAAGCTTTAGGACATAAGCCCAGTCATACAGAGCTGGAGCAAATCTTGTCGCAGCGTATTCGTAGTGAGAAAGTAGCCATCAAGGATATTAAGTTGCGTACCTTCATTGCAGAAGGTAATACACGTAACGACCTTGCTGCCCATGTATATGATATAACTTACGGAAGCCTGATACCTTACGAAGATAATCTGGTTATTATAGATGATAGTATTGTACGAGGCACTACGCTGAAGCAGAGTATCATCAGCATACTCGACCGTCTGCATCCAAAGAAGATTGTCATTGTATCTTCTTCGCCGCAGGTGCGTTATCCTGATTATTATGGTATCGATATGGCAAGTATGGAACAGTTCATTGCCTTTAAGGCAGCTATTGCCTTGCTTGAGGAAAGAGGTATGCAAAATGTAATAGAAGAAGCATATCGCAAGTCGAAAGCTCAGGTCGGACTGCCCAAAGAAGAAATGGTAAACTACGTGAAAGAAATCTATGCTCCTTTTACTGACGAAGAAATTTCTGCTAAGATGGTAGAGTTGCTTACTCCGACTGGTACTCAGGCAAAGGTGGAAATTGTATATCAGACGCTGGAAGGATTGCATGAAGCTTGTCCGGCACATCAGGGAGACTGGTACTTTAGTGGCAACTATCCTACGCCGGGTGGTGTAAAACTGGTGAATCAGGCATTCATCAATTACGTAGAAGAAATATATCAGTTTTGATGTGTGAGGAACACGTCTGCCTTCTGAAGAATTTTGGAACAAAAGAAAAACAATATTAAAGAAAACGATACAGATAGAAAATGAGAAATGTTACATTAATCCTCGACGACGGGAGCCGCTTTCATGGCAAGTCGTTCGGTTATGAGAAGCCGGTAGCCGGTGAAGTTGTGTTCAACACCGCAATGACCGGTTATCCAGAAAGCTTGACCGATCCTTCGTATGCAGGTCAGTTGATGACGCTGACATATCCGCTGGTGGGCAACTATGGCGTGCCTCCTTTTACAATCGAAGCCAACGGGCTACCTACTTTCATGGAAAGTGAGAAGATTCATGCCGAAGCGATTATTGTGAGCGACTACAGCGAGAAATATTCTCACTGGAATGCTGTGGAGAGCTTGGGCGATTGGCTGAAGCGTGAATACATACCGGGCATTACAGGCATCGATACACGTGAGCTGACCAAAGTACTGCGTGAGCACGGTGTAATGATGGGAAAGATCGTTTTCGATGACGAACCTGACAACATTCCCGAAGCAACTTATGCTGGTGTGAACTATGTAGACAAGGTTTCATGTAAGGAAGTTATCCGTTACAACGAAGGTGCAGGCAAGAAAAAGGTAGTACTTGTGGACTGTGGTGTGAAATCGAATATCATCCGTTGTCTGTTGAAACGTGACGTAGAAATTATTCGTGTACCTTGGAACTATGACTTCAATTCGCTGGAATTCGATGGATTATTCATTTCGAATGGTCCGGGCGACCCTGATACTTGCGATGCTGCTGTGCAGAATATTCGCAAGGCTATGCAGAACGAAAAGTTGCCTATCTTCGGAATCTGTATGGGTAACCAGTTGCTTTCGAAGGCAGGAGGAGCAAAAATTTACAAACTGAAATACGGTCACCGCAGTCATAATCAGCCGGTTCGTATGGTAGGAACAGACAAATGTTTCATTACTTCGCAGAATCATGGTTATGCCGTAGACAATAATACATTGGGAGCCGACTGGGAACCTTTGTTCATCAACATGAATGACGGTTCGAACGAAGGTATCCGCCACAAGAAGAATCCTTGGTTCTCGGCACAGTTCCACCCGGAAGCTGCCAGCGGTCCTACCGATACAGAATTCCTGTTCGACGAGTTTGTAAAGTTGCTGTAATCCATTAAAACAAAGAAAACAATGAAAGAAAATATAAAGAAAGTATTATTGTTAGGTTCCGGAGCTTTGAAAATCGGTGAAGCCGGCGAGTTCGACTACTCAGGTTCGCAGGCACTCAAGGCATTGAAGGAAGAAGGTATTGAAACAATTCTGATTAACCCGAACATTGCTACCGTACAGACTTCGGAAGGCGTGGCAGACAAAATTTATTTCTTGCCTGTAACTCCTTACTTCGTAGAAAAGGTGATAGCTAAGGAACGTCCCGATGGCGTATTACTGTCGTTCGGTGGTCAGACTGCATTGAACTGCGGTGTAGCTCTTTACAAGGCAGGAATATTCGAAAAATACGATGCACGTGTACTCGGTACTCCGGTACAGGCTATCATGGATACCGAAGACCGTGAGCTGTTCGTTCAGAAACTGGATGAGATTAATGTAAAGACGATCAAGAGTGAAGCGGTAGAAAACATCGAAGATGCCCGCCGTGCTGCCAAGGAACTGGGTTATCCGGTCATTATTCGTGCAGCATACGCACTGGGAGGTCTGGGTTCTGGTTTCTGCGACAACGAAGAAGAACTGAACGTTCTGGCTGAAAAAGCATTCTCTTTCTCTCCGCAGGTTTTGGTAGAAAAGAGCTTGAAAGGCTGGAAGGAAGTGGAATACGAGGTTGTGCGCGACCGCTTCGACAACTGTATCACGGTATGTAACATGGAAAACTTCGACCCGCTGGGTATCCATACCGGTGAGTCTATCGTAATAGCTCCTTCGCAGACACTGACAAACAGCGAGTATCACAAGTTGCGTGAACTGGCTATCCGCATCATCCGTCATATCGGTATCGTTGGAGAATGTAACGTACAGTATGCATTCGACCCCGAATCGGAAGACTATCGTGTCATCGAAGTAAACGCTCGTTTGAGCCGTTCTTCTGCCTTGGCATCCAAAGCTACCGGTTATCCGCTGGCTTTCGTAGCAGCTAAATTAGGTCTGGGTTACGGTTTGTTCGATTTGAAGAACTCGGTTACCAAAACAACTTCTGCGTTCTTCGAGCCGGCACTGGACTATGTAGTATGTAAGATTCCTCGCTGGGACTTGGGTAAATTCCACGGAGTTGACCGTGAACTGGGTTCAAGCATGAAGTCTGTAGGTGAAGTGATGGCGATCGGCCGTACTTTCGAAGAAGCTATTCAGAAAGGTCTTCGTATGATCGGTCAGGGAATGCACGGATTTGTAGAAA
Source organism: Phocaeicola sp. (assembly GCF_057861905.1). Lineage (NCBI taxonomy): Bacteria > Pseudomonadati > Bacteroidota > Bacteroidia > Bacteroidales > Bacteroidaceae > Phocaeicola > Phocaeicola sp. The sequence goes on from NZ_DBMACV010000025.1 coordinate 26,380, forward strand.
ACAAAGAACTGCAGATTGCCGACATCGACAAGGCTTTGCGTGAGCCGACCGACAAGCGTATCTTCGTCATCTCGAAGGCAATGCGTGCCGGATATACTGTTGATCAGATTCACGAACTGACAAAGATAGACAAATGGTTCCTCGACAAACTGATGAACATCATGCAGACTTCGAAGGAACTTCACGAATGGGGCAACAACCACAAACTGTTGTCACAACTTCCGAACGAATTGCTGTACAAGGCAAAACGTCAGGGATTCTCCGATTTTCAGGTAGCACGTGCCATCGGTTACGAAGGAGAAATGGAAGATGCCATCATCGACATACGTAACCACCGTAAGAGTGTAGGTATCGTGCCGGTCGTTAAGCAGATTGATACGCTGGCTGCCGAATATCCTGCACAGACAAACTATCTGTATGTGACTTACAGTGGTGTGGCAAACGACGTACATTATCTGGGCGACCACAAGAGTATCGTTGTTCTGGGTTCGGGTGCTTACCGTATCGGATCGTCAGTAGAATTTGACTGGTGCGGCGTTCAGGCACTGAATACCATCCGCAAGGAAGGATACCGTTCGGTTATGATTAACTATAACCCGGAAACAGTTTCTACCGACTACGATATGTGCGACCGTCTGTACTTCGACGAATTGACTTTCGAACGTGTGATGGATATCCTCGACTTGGAAAATCCGCACGGAGTCATCGTATCAACCGGTGGACAGATTCCAAACAACCTGGCACTCCGTTTGGATGCACAGCATATCAATATCTTGGGAACCTCTGCAAAGAGCATCGACAACGCAGAAGACCGCGACAAGTTCTCGGCTATGCTCGACCGTATCGGCGTAGACCAGCCTGAATGGAGCGCACTGACTTCGATGGAAGATATCAACGCCTTCATCAAGAAAGTAGGATTCCCGGTACTGGTTCGTCCGTCGTACGTACTTTCGGGAGCCGCTATGAACGTATGTTCTAACCAGGAAGAGCTGGAACGCTTCCTGCAACTGGCAGCCAATGTATCGAAGAAACACCCGGTTGTAGTAAGCCAGTTCATCGAACATGCCAAGGAAGTAGAAATGGATGCCGTAGCACAGAACGGTGAAATCGTGGTATACGCCATCAGCGAACACATCGAGTTTGCCGGAGTACACTCAGGAGACGCTACCATTCAGTTCCCGCCGCAGAAGCTGTATGTAGAAACTGTTCGCCGCATCAAGCGCATTTCTCGTCAGATTGCCAAAGAACTGAATATTTCCGGTCCGTTCAACATCCAGTTCCTTGCCCGTGAAAACGACATCAAGGTAATCGAATGTAACCTGCGTGCCAGCCGTTCATTCCCGTTCGTAAGCAAGGTGCTGAAGATAAACTTCATCGAACTTGCAACAAAGGTGATGCTCGGTCTGCCAGTAGAAAAACCGAACAAGAACCTGTTCGAGCTCGATTACGTGGGAATCAAGGCAAGTCAGTTCTCGTTCAACCGTTTGCAGAAAGCCGACCCTGTATTGGGAGTCGACATGGCTTCTACCGGAGAGGTAGGATGTATCGGCGAAGATACTTCGTGTGCCGTATTGAAGTCAATGCTTTCGGTAGGTTACCGCATTCCGGAAAAGAATATCCTGATGTCGACCGGAACTCCGAAACAGAAGGTAGAAATGCTGAAAGCTGCTCAGGAACTGAAAGCAAAAGGCTACAACATCTTTGCAACCGGCGGAACATCGAAGTTCCTGACCGAGAACGGCATCGAGAATACCCGTGTATACTGGCCGAGCGAAGAAGGACATCCACAGGCATTGGAAATGCTCCACAAGAAAGAAATCGACATGGTAGTAAACATCCCGCGTGACCTTTCTGCCGGAGAACTGGACAATGGTTACAAGATTCGTCGTGCAGCTATCGACCTGAACATTCCGTTGATTACCAATGCTCGTCTGGCAAGTGCCTTTATCCATGCATTCTGCACTATGACCATCGACGATATAGCTATCAAGAGCTGGGACGAATATAAATAATCTCCTCTCTCGGTAGAATAGATATTACTTAAACGCCGCTTCGGAAAAAGCATATTTCCGGAGTGGCGTTTTTGATTTCAGAAGGCTGTTTCCCCTTGTCCGGAAGCAGCCTTCTGTTGTTTCTTTACTTATTTTTGTGACAGACATGTAAGTATCTTCCCGAAAATGCGACTAACGAGGGTAAAGAAACATGTAGAACAATATGCTGTATGAATAAAACACTGCAACAAGAAAAAGACTTTCTCCTGCTGATAGAATCGCACAAGCGAGTCATTTACAAAGTCTGTTATATGTATGCAACCGACAAGGAGCAATTGGACGATTTGTATCAGGAGATAGTAATGAACCTCTGGCGCGCTTATCCTTCGTTTCGCGGCGAGAGCTCTGCCGCAACATGGGTATACCGCATCTGCCTGAATACGTGTATTTCGTATCGCCGGAAGTCGAAACATCAGATTCAGGCAGTCACCCTTCCGGTAGATTTCGAGGCATTCGATGAGGAGGACGGAAAGACGTCGCAACTGCGCGAGCTATACCGGCTGATACACGCACTCAGTCCGCTGGAACGGGCACTCATCCTGCTCTGGCTGGAGGAAAGAAGCTATGATGAGATTGCCCGGATAATGGGTATTTCAAAGAATAATGTCGGTGTCCGTCTGAACCGCATCCGGGAAAAACTGAAAGACATGTCGAACCAATAAATCTTAGCTTATGGAACTTGAAGAACTGAAAAATCAATGGAACCTGCTCGGCGAGCAGTTGAAGAAGAACGAAATAATCAATCATGAAGTCATAAAACGAATGATAGAGAAGCGTACCCTGAGTGCCCGCGACCGCCTGATAGGAGCGAATGCGATAGCTGTTTTCATCCTTGCAGGCATGCTAATCCTGTTTCCGCTTGCTGCGGCACGGGTAACCATCCGGCAGGAACTTTTTTGGATATTTTACATTGTGTTTCCACTTCTTATTTTATATTCGTTTTGGAACATACACATTTTGTATAAATTCAATCTTGCCACCCGGACACTTCTTGAACTTCATCGCTGGATTCTCGCTTATAAACGCAGGCTCCGGATAGAAATCTGGTGTACTCCTTTCCTTACCGTAGGACTTTTTACTTCCGTTTTTCTGATCCATCATCATTATCGCAGTACGCTTATGGTAGTATTCGATGTCCTGATGCTCGTCGTGAGTGTCATGGCGGGTTATATATGCTATCGTTACATAGACAAACGTTCGGTAGACGAGATAGAGCAGGGAATGAAAGACTTGCAGGACTTGGAGTAAGTTTGGCGGGTAGTAAGGCAGAAGCATGGAATGTTGGGTAGAAATATACCGGCATCAGTCCGATGCTTCTGCTGTTTTTTGTGGAAAACAAGGTGAAATCTTGCTGTAAGTTTGTACAAACTTTTTTGGAATTTGTACAAAAAACAAAATGATTTGTACAAAATCTGTTTGATGGGTGCAGAAGAATTTGGAAGGAGATAAAGAGGAATTGATAGAGATTCCTTCGGGTTAGTGAGAAAGATTGTAGATACCATAAAAAAGAAAGCGACCTTCGTAAAAAGACCGCTTTAAATGTTTCCACAACGGAATAATCCTTATTGTGACTTGCTTCAATTTAGTTGTTCCAAATGTAGAGAATATTTTTGATATAAAAAAGATTTTTTAATTCATTTTCTCTATCTTTGAAAAAAAGGAAAAAGAAAATCTATCATGAAAAAGATATTAGGCTTAGATTTGGGAACGAACAGTGTAGGCTGGGCTGTAATAAATTCGGTTGTAAATGACGAAGGCAAGGAACAACTTGTAAACATATCATCTTGCGGCAGCAGAATCATTCCAATGGATGCTGCTACATTAGGAGATTTTGATAAAGGTAATTCTAAATCTCCAGTAGCGGAGCGAACCCGGTTGCGGGGAGTACGTCGTCTGCTGGAGCGTAGTTTACTGCGCCGAGAGCGTTTGCATCGAGTTTTATCTGTTATGGGATTTTTGCCGGAGCATTATGCTGCTCAATTAGACCGATACGGTAAGTTTTTACCAGAAACAGAACCCAAACTGGCTTGGTATAAAGATGAAACGGGTAAATATAGATTTCTGTTTCAGGACTCTTTCAATGAGATGCTGGAAGACTTTCACGAGCATCATCCCGAACTGGTAGCAGAAGGGAAAAAGATACCTTACGACTGGACAATCTATTATCTTCGGAAAAAAGCTCTTTCTCAGAAAATAACCAAAGAAGAACTTGCCTGGATATTGCTCAATTTCAATCAGAAACGAGGATATTATCAGTTAAGAGGAGAGGAAGAACAGGAAGATAATAAAAAATCAGTAGAATATTATGCACTGAAAGTTGTTGCGGTAGAAGATTCCGGAGATCGGAAAGGAAAAGATATCTGGTATAATGTCAAATTGGAAAATGGCTGGGTATACCGGAGAGCCAGCAGTGTTCCCTTAGACTGGACAGGTAAAGTAAAAGAGTTTATCGTAACGACAGATCTGGACGATACCGGAAATCCAAAGAAAGATAAAGACGGCAATGTAAAACGTTCTTTCCGGGCACCTAAGGAAGATGACTGGGGATTGTTGAAAACAAGGACGCAGGCACAGATTGACGAAAGTGGTCAGACGGTGGGTACATATATTTACGAGTCACTACTTCGCATGCCTGATCAGAAAATAAGGGGGAAGCTGGTTCGAACGATAGAACGTAAATATTATAAAGATGAACTTCGTAAAATCTTGATCAAGCAATCGGAGTTTCATACAGCTTTACAAGATCACAATTTGCTGCTTGCTTGCATCGAGGAACTATATCCTAACAACGAAGCTCACCGCCGGTTACTGTCTACTTCCGATTTTACTTATTTCTTGGTGGAAGATATATTGTTTTACCAGCGTCCGCTTAAAAGTCAGAAGGGACTGATTGACGATTGTCTGTACGAATCGCATGTCTATCGGGATAAAAAAGATGGCAGTTTACAGCATGTTCCGTTGAAGTGCGTGTCTAAATCGCATCCGTTGTTTCAGGAATTCCGCTTATGGCACTTCCTTTCTTTCCTGCGTATTTATCAACGTGAAAGAATGATAGACGGTTCTCTTAAACTGGATGTAGATGTGACGAATGAATTTTTGCAGAACGAAGATGACTATGTAAAACTATTCGACTGGCTGAATGAACGGAAAGAGATAGATCAAAAAACAATTTTAGCTTACAAACCTTTTGGCTTGAAGAAAAACGAGCAGTCCAAATATCGCTGGAATTATGTAGAAGACAAGAGTTATCCGTGTAACTCGACCAGAGCTGATATGATATTCAGGTTAAGTAAAGCTGGAGTTCCGGAGGAATTCTTAACCCGGGAAAAAGAAGAAGCCTTGTGGCATATATTGTATTCTATATCCGATAAAAAGGAATTGACGAAAGCTTTGGGAACTTTTGCTGAAAAGAATGGTTTGAATGAAACTTTTGTAGAAATATTTTCTAAGATGCCGCCTTTTGAAAGTGACTATGCCGCCTATTCTTTGAAAGCAATCCGGAAACTGCTTGCGCTGATGCGTATGGGAAAATACTGGGACGAGCAGGCTATCGATGAGCATACCCGTAGCCGGATTGAAAAGATACTGACCGGAGAATACAATGAAACAATCCGTACTCGGGTACGTGAAAAGGCGATGCATCTGACCGATATATCTTCTTTCCGAGGACTTCCTTTATGGTTGGCATGTTATGTTGTTTACGATCGTCATTCTGAAGCAAAAGAACTTGTCAAATGGGAAACCCCCGATGATATCGATCACTTCTTGCGTAAGTTTAAGCAACATTCGTTGCGTAATCCTATTGTAGAACAGATTATTATGGAAACGCTGCGTACGGTACGCGATATTTGGAAACAAGAAGGAAAAATAGATGAGATTCATGTGGAATTAGGTCGTGAAATGAAAAATCCGGCCAAGGAACGTGCCCGTATAACGGCACAGGTGCTGGAAAACGAAAATACCAACTTACGCATAAAGGCGTTGCTTGCTGAATTTATGAATCCTGAATTTGAGATAGAGAACGTACGTCCTTATTCGCCTGCCCAGCAAGAAATCTTACGAATCTATGAAGAAGGTGTGTTATCAGGTGTTGCAGAAAAGGATTTGCCTGACGATATTGCTTCAATATTGAAGAAGTTCAGAGAAAATGATGTGAAGAAACGTCCTACTACCTCAGAAGTCTTACGGTATAAATTGTGGCTGGAGCAACGCTATCGTTCGCCTTATACTGGCAGAATTATTCCGCTTGGTAAACTGTTTACTCCTGCTTATGAAATAGAGCATGTGATACCTCAATCGCGTTACTTTGACGATTCTTTTACCAATAAAGTAATCTGCGAATCGGCTGTAAACAAGTTGAAAGATAATTGCTTAGGATATGAGTTTGTCAAGAAACATTCCGGCGAAAAGGTGGAATTGGTAAATGGTGAGACTGCTACTATTTTTTCAGTCGAAGAATATGAGCGTTTCGTAAAGGACTCTTACTTTAATAATAGTAAGAAGATAAAAAAACTGCTGCTTGAAGATATACCGGATAACTTTATTGAACGTCAGTTGAACGATAGCCGATATATCAGTAAAGTGGTAAAATCTTTGCTTTCGAATATTGTCTGTGAAGAAGGCGAACAAGAAGGCATGTCGAAAAATGTGATAGTTTGTACAGGAGGAGTAACGGATCGGTTGAAGAAAGACTGGGGAGTGCAGGATGTATGGAACCGGATTATTCTTCCACGTTTCCTGCGCTTGAATAAAATGACGGATCGTACAGACTTTACTGCTGTAAGTACGAATGGTCATTTGTTGCCTGCCGTGCCTTTACATTTACAGAAAGGCTTTAACAAGAAAAGAATAGACCATCGTCATCATGCGATGGATGCCATTGTGATAGCGTGTGCCGGTAGGAATATTGTTAATTACCTGAATAATGCTTCTGCACGGAAAGGCTCCGAAATCTCTCGTTATGACCTGCAACATTTATTGTGCGATAAGGTAAAAACAGACGCAAACGGTAATTACAAATGGATTCTTCGTAAACCTTGGGAAACGTTTACACAGGATGTATATGCAGCATTGACGAATATTGTCGTCAGCTTTAAGCAGAACCTTCGGGTAATAAACCGTACAACGAACCATTATCAGCATTATAATGAAGATGGGGAAAAGAAAATGATTCCGCAGACTAAAGGTGATCGTTGGGCTATTCGTAAGCCGATGCATAAAGATACAGTATATGGTGAGGTTAATTTGCGTAAGGAGAAAACACTTCCTTTGAAAGATGTGCTCAATAATCCATCGATTGTTGTGGATAAATCATTGAAAAACAAATTGTATGAGTTGATAAAATCTCAGTATGACTTGAAGGCAATAACGAAGTATTTCGAAACACATCAAGATGTTTGGGCCGATGTTAATTTGAAGAAAATCAAGGTCTATTATTTTACGAAAGAAACGAATGAGCGCTTTTTTGCAACACGTAAATCTTTGGATTCAAGTTTTAGTCAGAAGAAGATTGAAGAAGAAGTTACGGATACAGGTATACAAAAGATTTTGCTGCGTCATTTGCAGCAAAATGGTAACAATCCGGACATTGCTTTTTCTCCCGATGGAGTAGAACGTATGAATCAGAATATGACTATTCTGAATGATGGTAAATGGCATCAACCTATTTATAAGGTAAGAACTTATGAAAAGGCAGATAAGTTTGCAGTTGGTGAGAAAGGTAATAAAGTTAAAAAGTTTGTGGAGGCTGCCAAGGGAACCAATCTGTTTTTTGCAGTATATGAATCTATACAAGAGGATGAGGCTACGGGAAAGCAAGTTCGTAAACGGACTTTTGCAACTATTCCTCTAAATGAAGTTATTAAGCGTAAAAAACAAGGATTGCCTGCTGCTCCTGAAGACTCAAAGGGTAATTTGCCAATATTTGTTTTATCTCCTAATGATTTGGTTTATTTGCCGACAGAAGAAGAACGTAATAGTGGTAAGATAATTCAGCCTTTGGATAGGGAGAGAATTTATAAAATGGTTTCTTCTTCTGGTAATCAATGCTTTTTTATAAAAGCTTTTGTTGCTAATTCAATTTGGGATAAAAAAGAATATTCTTCTTTAAATAAAATGGAGCGTGCTGTAACTGATGAAATGATAAAAGAAATTTGTGTACCTATTAAGATTGATAGATTAGGTAATGTTTCTTTGATAAAAATATGATACTATGATCAAGAAAACACTATACTTTGGTAATCCTGCTTATTTGTCATTGCAAAATAATCAATTGGTTATTAAGCTACCGGAGGTGGAGCGTAACGCTTCGCTTCCAGAGGGCTTTAAATCTCAATCGGTTATAACCAGACCCATAGAAGATATAGGCTTGGTGATATTAGATCATAAGCAGATAACAATTACTTCGGGAGTGCTTGAAGCGCTTTTGGAAAATAATTGTAGTGTCATAACTTGTGATAATAAAAGTATGCCTGTTGGATTATTATTGCCACTTTATGGGAATACTGTTCAGAATGAAAGGTTCAGGGAACAACTGATGGCGACTCTTCCATTGAAGAAACAATTGTGGCAGCAAACTATAAAAGTTAAAATACAGAATCAGGCACATGTCTTGCAATATTGTTTAGGAGAGGACAATAAATGCATGAGAGTTTGGGCGGACGAAGTAAAAAGCGGTGATCCCGATAATTTGGAAGCAAGGGCTGCTGCTTATTATTGGAAAACACTTTATGCTCATATTCCAGGATTTACGCGAGATCGTGACGGAATACCTCCTAATAATTTATTAAATTACGGATATGCTATTTTGCGTGCGGTTATCGCTCGTGCTTTAGTTTCCAGTGGTTTGTTACCTACTTTAGGGATACATCATCATAATCGTTATAATGCTTATTGTTTGGCAGATGATATAATGGAGCCTTATCGTCCTTATGTAGATAAACTTGTATTTCAGCTTGTTAAGACTTATGGCGAGAATGTAGAACTGACAAAGGAAATAAAATCTGTTCTTTTAACTATTCCTACACTCGATGTTGTTATCGGTAGAAAGCGAAGTCCATTAATGGTAGCTGCTACCCAAACAACAGCTTCTTTATATAAATGCTTTAGTGGTGAATTACGTAAAATTGCTTATCCTGAAATGTGATGGATAGATATAGTGAATATCGTATTATGTGGATACTTGTATTTTTTGATTTGCCTACTGAAACTCAAAAAGACAAGAAAGCTTATGCCTTGTTTCGTAAGAATTTGCAAAAGGATGGTTTCACTATGTTTCAATTTTCAATTTATATTCGTCATTGTGCCAGTTATGAGAATGCGGAAGTTCATATAAAAAGGGTAAAGTCATTTTTACCAGAATTTGGTCAGGTGGGTATAATGTGTATAACAGATAAGCAATTCGAGCAAATTGAACTATTTTATGGTAAGAAGCCTCATGGTAAAAATGTTGCAGGGCAACAATTGGAGTTATTTTAGAAATAAGAAATCCCGCTTTTAATGGCGGGATTTCTTGTAGGAAACAAATCTTTTTTTATTTCTATTCTTCGATGTAATATATTGCTATATAGGTTGTTGTGCGGGTCGCGCTGTTTCCTATAGAGCAAAGTTACTAAATTGAAAGCAAATCACAACGCCACTTTTATGAGAATGAAGGAGGATGCCGCTGTTTCCTATAGAGCAAAGTTACTAAATTGAAAGCAAATCACAACTCAGAAGATTCAGATTCAGAAGATTTCAGATGCTGTTTCCTATAGAGCAAAGTTACTAAATTGAAAGCAAATCACAACTTCAGAAGTAAGAAGATTCAGAAGATTCAGGCTGTTTCCTATAGAGCAAAGTTACTAAATTGAAAGCAAATCACAACGAAGAAGAAGAAGAAGATTCAGAAGAAGAAGCTGTTTCCTATAGAGCAAAGTTACTAAATTGAAAGCAAATCACAACCAAGCGGTGTGAAATTGTTTGAGTTCTCAGGCTGTTTCCTATAGAGCAAAGTTACTAAATTGAAAGCAAATCACAACAAGAAGATTCAGATTCAGAAGATTCAGATTGCTGTTTCCTATAGAGCAAAGTTACTAAATTGAAAGCAAATCACAACTCTTTTCCACCTACACATGTCACCATTTTTGCTGTTTCCTATAGAGCAAAGTTACTAAATTGAAAGCAAATCACAACAACGTATGCCGGACGGTAGGGCAATTGCCGGCTGTTTCCTATAGAGCAAAGTTACTAAATTGAAAGCAAATCACAACTTGGTCAGAGCAGACCAACAGTCGAAATATGCTGTTTCCTATAGAGCAAAGTTACTAAATTGAAAGCAAATCACAACGTCTACAAGGTGACAAATTCGGTGACATCAGCTGTTTTCTATAGAGTAAAGTTACTAAATAGAAGGCAAATCATAATGAATTTATGGCAGGTCTCTTTTCGAAAAGTAGCTGTATCCTATATTTTTCTATTGCGTCATTGGCATACGGAATACCCTTTCTTTTTGCACTTTTTAGACGTATTCGTGAAAATATTTGTGCCGTTTTTCGGTACAAATGAAAAATTTCGTATATTTGTCTTACTCTTAGAAGAAAAAAAAAGTATTAGAAGCGTTTTAGGCATTATCCAAAGTTCAGGAAATCCCCAATTTCACAACGATAACAAAGGATAATACAAAAACGCTCCACGGACTATTGTATCTGTGTATCTGCTGTTTGAGCAATATGTATGCATATAGGCGTGGGGCTTTATGTATTGCTCGGTTATCAAGTATGGGGATACTTCTGAACAGGTAATACTAAAGTTCCCCACGCTTAACTTTTATAAAAACAGCTTCAAGGGGAAGCAAGCTGACATATTGTATATGTATGAAAGCACTTAAACTAAACAACTATGAAAGCGGTATTGAAACCTTTGTTTCGTTTGCCGTAGGTTACCGTTTCTTTTATTGGATTCTTTTTTTTAGCGTTTTTCTTGTTTTTATGTTGCAGCATATAATTTACAAATTATGTGCCATTCATCTTTTTGTATGTATCCGATAGTGGACTATGGACTATGATGAAACTCGCCATACCGATAGCGAGATATGGAGTTTAATCTATCGTACATTGAAAGATATACGTGAAGTAAGAGAGTTATTATGTACCGATGAGCTGGGAAAAGTTTTTTGTAAAATAAAGCTCATTGAAAAGGAAATTGATATTTTGTCTGTTTTAATATTTTACTTGTGACATATTGTTATTATGTACAGCTTTTGGCGAATTAGGCGTCACATGGGGAGTCTTAAAGTGGATTAAAAAGAAAGATGATGGATAAAAGGATAGAAGAGGTAGTCAATGAACAACTGAACACGGAGTTATGGTCGTCCAATTTGTATACTGCATTTCAGATATATTTTGAAGAACAGGAATTACCCGTGTTGGCTTTGTGGCTGAAAACACAAGGACAGAAGAAAGCGGACAGGATGCAAAAGTTAACGGCATTTTTATTGAGAGAAAGAGGAACTGTTTCTATACGTGAACTGGCATATAAAGCCGAAAAATGGCAAAGTCCTGTGGTTGCCTTGAATGATTTGTTTGAGCATGAGCAATATTTTCATAAGCAAGTTTGTGATTTTATGGCTTTTGTGCGTAGTACGGACGATTCAGCCTTGCACTCTCTGGTTTTGAGTTTATATGTTGATGAGGTGCATGTGAGTGATTTTCTTGTAGAGCTGCTGCGTATGCTTGTCAAAGAATGGAAAAGACAGTTACCATTGGAGTGAAATTAAAATGATGTGTTAAGCTGACAGGCTGTTTAATGAACGTTGAAAATGGAAACTGTTGACTTTGAGAGGGAGCTGATAGCATTGCGTGAAAAGCTTCTGAAATATGCGCTTTTGATGTTTCCGAAGAGAGAAGATGCGGAAGACTTGATTCAGGAAACATTGTTGAAGGCACTTGAAAACAGAGATAAATATAATGAGAATGTTAATTTTAAAGGATGGCTCTATACGATAATGCATAATACATTTGTAAATATCTGCAAGTCGAAAAGTTATTGTATGTATCAGAATATTTCGGATAATAATGTTTGTGCTGAAATAGATAGAAGCGTGGAAGAGTTTATCGACGATAGTTGTGGCATGGAGGAAATTTATAAAATGATAAACAAGCTTCCTGATGATTATCGTGTAGTGATACTGATGAGGCTGGCCGGATTTAAATATCAGGAGATAGCCGATAAGTTAGGAATATCGATAAGCTTGGTAAAGAGCCGGATTTTTTATGGAAAAAAGAGATTAAAATATATGTTGTGTGATTTTAAGTAGATTCAATAAAGGACTCTTGCATTACAGAGAGGTACTTGGTGAATTGTTTTTATAGGTTGGTTTGGCCATGAGTCGATTCATGGAGAGAAGCAGCTTCGTTGGTATAATGAGGCTGCTTCTTCAGTAAATAAATAGTATGTAATCTCGACCGCCTTTGCTGGAAGCCGGATAAACGTTTGCTTTATAATTTCCTTAATTCTTGATATAATCGTTGGACAGGCAGTCCCATAACATTAAAATAGGAGCCTTTCAATCCGGTTACTCCGATGAAACCAATCCATTCCTGCACACCGTATGAACCAGCCTTGTCCATGGGACGGTAATGTTCTACATAGAAGTGAATGTCTTCTTCACTCAGAGTATCGAAAGTGACTTCTGTTATGGAGGCGAAAGTTTTTTGAAATTCAGTCGTTGTAAGACATACTCCTGTGATGACTTGATGCGAACGTCCTGATAGTTTGTGCAACATGCTGACGGCATCTGCTTCATCTTTGGGCTTACCTAATACTTCGCCATCTATATAGACTATTGTATCGGCAGTGATAATCAGTTCGTCTTGCTGCATGGAAGGGCGGTAAGCATCTGCCTTTTCACGGGCGATATAGACAGGAATCTCTTCGCCTGTCAGTGTGCTGGGATAGGTTTCGTCTATACCTGGCAGAATCTTGACCTCGTAATTTATTCCTAATCCGGATAATAACTCTCGGCGGCGCGGAGAGTTGGAGGCCAGTTTGATTTTATATTTCTTCAGATTTTCGAGCATAATCGTTCTTGTTAGTTACCAGCCAAAAGCGGCTTCGTGTGACATCCATTTGCCTTGTGCGCGGAGTACTTGTTCTACTACGTCACGTCCGCATCCATACCCTCCGTTCCGGTGGGAGATGTATGTGCAGATTGCTTTGATTTCTGGTGCGGCATCTGCCGGGCAGCAGGGAAGTCCTGCCCGACGGAGTACTTCGTAATCGGGGATATCGTCTCCCATGTAGAGTACTTCTTCTGGCTTCAGATTGTATTTGGACAGCAGTTCTGCAAATTCTTTTGTCTTTACGGCGGCACCCATGTAAATGTCTTTTATGCCTAATCCTTCGTAACGTTTGCGTATGGACTCTGTTTTTCCTCCGGTGATAATGGCTACATGTAGGCCGCACTTTACTGCTAACTGCAGAGCGTAACCGTCTTTTATATTAACCGTGCGCATGGGTTCGCCATTGGGATGTAGTGTAATGGTTTCGGCACTCAGTACACCGTCTACGTCGAATACCAATGCACGTATTTGGGTTAGATCGTAATTTATCATAAGTCTTTTATTTGGTTTCTATTGTATTCATGAATGTTTTTGCTGGCTTGTTCGTATATGGTTGCCAGACGGGGTTCGTTTTGTAGCATTTCCAGATGCTTGTTGATGACGTTTTCATCGTATCGTTGTGCCGGACCTGTCTGTGCTGCAACAGGAGAGAGTTTGTGCACTTTCCTGGTTGTTTCGTCGATAAGTGGAAGCATCGCTTCGAAAGGTAGTCCGTGTGTGGATAGTAAATGGTCGGCTATTGCATACATATGGTTGGCAAAGTTGCAGGCAAATACGGCTGCTATATGCAGATAGCGGCGCTGTTCCGAAGAGGCTTCGTATGCTTTGCTCCCTAAGTTTGCTGCTATTTTGTTTAGTGCTTGCAAATCTTCAGGAGAATGTGCCTCTGTAAAGAAAGTAACTTCCTGAAAGTTTACCGGACGTTGTTTGCTGAAGGTTTGCATCGGATAAAGTACGCCGTAGCGTTCTGTGAGTCCTTGCCATATATTCATGGGGACGCTGCCCGCAGTATGTACGAATAGGGCGTGTGGTGCTTGCTGTACAAGTGGTGCAAGCAGGGTGTTGAGAGCGGAATCTTTTACCGATACAATGTATAAGTCCCCGTCGGAAGCAACGCTCCCGATGTGAGTCGTATAAGGGCATCCCAGTTGGTTTGCCAGTTCGGAGGCAGAGGCTTCTGTCCGGCTGTAGATTTGGCGGATATTGTATCCAGCTTTCAAGAGGGCGGTGGCGAGGTGTGTTGCTACATTTCCAGCTCCTATGATAATGATGTTTTTAATTTCCATGTAAAGTTGACATTTGATGTGGTGATGTCTTATCGGGAAGATAGCCAGTAGAGTAATATTCCTATTAGCAGTAAGGCGGCAGGAAGCAAGTAGCTTGACATTTGCCCTAACAGGGAAACTACCAGACTTATGTTTTGAATGAGCCAGATACCTGCCAGAATAATTCCTACCGATTTGTCTGCCTTGAACCAAAGAAAGATAACTGCAGCATAAAGTAGCATGGTATCTTTTTGCATAACCCATGGTAGTCCGTGGCTCGAAAAGTCTATCAGACGGTCTGCAAGATAGAGAATTCCTATCAAGGCGAGAAAGACAGCTGTAGCACGGTAGGTGTCTTTATGGTTTGATGCTTTTGTTACCACGTTTATTCTCCTCCATATTTATTAATATGTACTTTTTCCCATAACAGATGTGACTCGTCGAATGGTTTGCGTTCCATACCTTTGTGTCCGATTGCAACGATGGATAGTACCTGAAGTTGTAGAGGAATGCCAAGAATGCCGTGTACATATTCGTCGGAAGACATGCCTGTAGCGGTATATCGTTCGCGTATTTGTATCCAGCAACTGCCCAGTCCCAGGTCTTCAGCTTGTAGCTGAATCATCAGGGAGGCTATAGAGGCGTCTTCTATCCATACATCACTGGCAAGAGGATCGGCTAATACTACTATGGCAAGTGGGGCATCTTTTAGGAAAGATGATCCTGTTTCCTTACAACGTGACAACTTGTCGAGTGTTTCTTTGTCGTCGATAACTACGAATTGCCAGCAGTTGCTGCGCTTTGAGGAAGGTGACATGAGAGCGGCTTTTAGCAGAGTTACTACTTCCTCTTGTGTTAATTCTTCGGACGTAAACTTGCGCATGCTGCGCCGTTGCTTTATCAATTCGCTGAAACTTTTCATAAAATATCTGTTTTTTGTACGACAAATATAATCTATAAACTCGTAATGCTCAAAAAAAATCATAAATTTGCGATACAATGGCTATCAGGTTGACTACATACGAACATGCAAAAGACATTCCCGATTTGCCGGGAACAAATGTCTTTCATTCTACTGAGCTGTTTCGAATATTGGAGCAAACGCCCGGCTATCGTCCGGTGCTGCTGGTCGCTTCCGAAGGAAACAGACCAATAGGGAAGCTGTTGTGTGTTACTCGGCGTAATTTCCGTTTATTAGGGTTTACAAGTAAAACGTATGTTTATGGTACA
Organism: Phocaeicola sp.; assembly: GCF_057861905.1. NCBI lineage: Bacteria > Pseudomonadati > Bacteroidota > Bacteroidia > Bacteroidales > Bacteroidaceae > Phocaeicola > Phocaeicola sp. Next base: position 42,025 of record NZ_DBMACV010000025.1, read on the forward strand.
GGAGAGTATTTCTGTCAGATACAAAGGCGAGAGAAGGTTTTCGATGAACTGCTGACGTATTTTACTCTTCGCTATAAAGAATCTTCCTTTTTATTGGAGTTTCGTAATATCGAAGAACCTTTGTTTGGGTATCGGTATTTCCGGCGAAATGATTATTTCCCGGTACGTTGGCTGCGGATACGTAATTCTATTCATCATGAGCAGCTCGATAAATGGATGAGCCCTTCTCGTAAACGTCAGATTGCCAGAGGAGTCGAAAATGGAGCTTCTGTTGAAATTGCTTCTTCTTCTGACACTATCAAAGCTTTTTTTGCAATGTTGAAGAAGTATTATTCTGCCAAAATACATCGTTATCTTCCTGATTTCCGTTTCTTTGCTTCTTTTTCTGAACAGTCCTCGATTGGTGGAATAGGTAAAATCTTTGTTGTTCGTTATAAGGGAAAGGTGATTGGAGGAGCAGTATGTTTGTTCTCTGGTGATACGGCTTATCTGATGTTTTCGGCAGGTATGCGTAAAAGTTATCCGTTGCTTTATCCGGGAGTACTGGCTGTTTGGGGAGCGATGACTTATGCGAGAGAGCATGGTTGCAATCATTTTGAATTTATAGAAGCGGGACTTCCTTTCCGAAAATTCAGTTATCGCGACTTTATTTTACGTTTCGGAGGAAAACAGTTGAGTACACGCCGCTGGTTTAGGGTGAAATGGAATTGGCTGAACCGCTTATTGATCCGTATCTATATATAATCTCCGTGTACGATATGTGGCAGATTGTGTTTTTACAATATAACTTCTTTTTGTCGAGAAATGGAAAATAATATCTTTTAAGCTTTGAGCAGAAAAGATCATTAGATGTTGTTTGGTAAAACAGGTTGACGATAATTTGTGATGTTGAATTGCGTGTTGTTTGTAGTTGAGAAGCCATCTTCAGAAAAATGGATGCTTAAGATGTTGATAAATAAGTAATATCATAGGAAAATACTTTGTGAAGTATATCTACCAATGAAAGAAAAATATTTCTGACATTCGAGATTTTTGTAAAATAAAAATAAACTAAAAAAAGACGTGAGTTCGGGATAAGAAAGTATCTTTAAAAGTTGGTAATCACCGAATTATTTTGTATATTTAAGTCTGACAAACAATTAATTACAAATTAACAA
>NZ_DBMACV010000026.1:0-42741 GCF_057861905.1 Phocaeicola sp.
AAAGATACAAAATCTTTAGGTAATAACAAAGCCCCAGCTTGTGAAAGTCGGGGCTTTGTGCTAAAAAAGAAGGTGTGCTTTTTGACACACCTTCTTTTTTCGTATCAGGGTGCAGGTATCTGCCGGACTCGGCATGATTTGCCATGACGCTGTACATGTAACTATCCTTTTCGGCTTCTGTATGCATTTTCTCCGGCATGTAGAGAATGAGTCGTCTGCGTCTTTGGGGGAAACCTCTGCATGTCTGGATAATTTTTTGTACAAAAAATAAAATCTTTTGTACAAATTTTCAGAAAACGTCTCGACGTTTTTCCGGAGAGCCGCCGGATTTCTTTTCCATACATCCGCATATTAGTGTCAAAGCTTGTAATATCCTGCGAAACGTAAACAGATTATGACAGGAAATTCACGTTAAAAAAGTAATTATTTATCCGTCAATCGGAATAAAATCGTTATTTTTGAGTTCAACTTAATTTATCTTTACAATACAAATTACTGAGTTATGAAAACAGACTTTTTACAGATTATCAAGACACGGCGCAGTTGCCGCAAATATAAAGCAGAACAAATTACCGATGAAGAGCTGAAGGCTGTACTCGAAGCCGGTACGTATGCACCTACTTCACGAGGCATGCAGTCACCTTACATCGTAGCTGTACAGAATGAAGCTCAGCGCAAGCAATTGGCCGAAATGAATGCCCGCGTTATGGGCGTGACCTCCAATCCGTATTACGATGCTCCCACTTATGTGCTGGTGCTTGTTCCGGGCGATGCCAATAATCCCATACAAGACGGCAGTTGCGTACTTGAAAATATGATGCTTGCAGCCCATGCGCTGGGACTGGGCAGTTGCTGGATTCACCGTGAGCGCGAAATGTTCTCCACTCCCGAAGGAAAGGAACTGATGAAAGCATGGGGACTTCCCGAGGGGCTGGTTGGTATCGGAGCATTGGCTTTGGGATATCCGGAAGGAGAACCGGCACAGCCCAAACCACGTAAGCCCGATTACTACCGGATTATCAAATAAAAAAATAAACCTGAACCTATGACAGAAGGAAAATATCATATCGGATTCGCTTTGAGCGGAGGATTTATCCGGGGAATTGCCCATCTGGGCATGTTGCAGGCACTGTTCGAGCATAATATCCGTCCCGATATCCTGTCGGGTACCAGTGCGGGAGCTATCGTCAGTGTCTTCATAGCCGATGGCAGGCAGCCCTTCGAAATCATGGAGATGTTTTCCGACCGTTCGTTTACAGAGCTGGCAAAGGTCCGTCCGGGCAGAGAAAGTCTGTTCCAGATGGATTATTTTATCGATTTCATGAGGAGCAATCTGCGGACACGCAATCTGGAGAATCTGGAAATACCTGTCGTTGTGACGGCTACCGATTTCGATCATGGTTGTTCCGTTCACTTCACGCGTGGAGAGATAGCCCGTCGTGTGGCAGCTTCATGTTGCATACCCGTGCTGTTCGCTCCGGTCAAGATTGGAGGAGTTTATTATGTCGACGGAGGAGTATTTATGAATATTCCCGTTACCCCGATACGTGATTTATGCGACAAAGTGCTGGCACTGAACGTTTACAAGCTCGTTGCCGATGCATATAGCAAGAATCTGGCAGCCATAGCTCTCAGGGCGTACCACTTCATGTTTCAGGCAAATACGTTTACCGAGCTTGAAAAAGCAGATTTGATTATTGCCCCCGATGGTCTGGGAGAATACTCGAACTACGAACTGGAAAAGGCTGAAGAAATTTTCAATACGGGATATTTCGCAGCTTCGCAGGTGCTGGAGCAACTGGAAGAGGATGAAAAAGAGCGGTATTTTTCGTTCAGGTAAAAAAGAAGAATGTCAAAAAATACAATAATGACTATGGAACAAAATGAAAAAATGATTATTTATCAGGTTTTTACCCGTTTGTTCGGCAACAACGAAGTGAATAATGTATACAATGGAAGCTTGCAGGAGAACGGATGCGGTAAAATGGATGATTTTACAAACAAAGCATTACATGAAATAAAGAAACTGGGTGCTACACATATCTGGTATACAGGTGTGATTGCTCATGCTTCCCAAACAGACTATTCTGCATATAATATTCCCCGAAATCACCCTTCAGTGGTAAAAGGAAAGGCCGGTTCGCCTTATGCTATCCGCGATTATTATGATATCGATCCCGATTTGGCTGTCAATGTGAACCATCGCATGAAAGAATTCGAAGCACTGGTCAAACGTACGCACAGCAACGGGTTGAAGGTGATTATTGATTTCGTGCCCAATCACGTTGCCCGTCAGTATCACTCTATTGCCAAGCCTGCGGGCGTAAAGGATCTGGGCGAAGATGATGACAATACAAAGGCTTTTGATGTAAACAATAACTTTTACTACATACCGGGTACGCGTCTGGAAGGTGAAATAGACTTTTATAATGAAGAGGCGGGCACCTACGAAGAAATGCCTGCCAAGGCTACCGGAAATAACCGCTTCGATGCTTATCCGAACAAAACCGACTGGTATGAAACGGTGAAGCTGAATTACGGGGTAGACTATATGGGAAATACGGGAAATCATTTCTCACCGATTCCCGATACCTGGAACAAGATGAAGGATATCCTGCTCTTCTGGGCTTCCAAAGGTATAGACGGTTTCCGTTGCGACATGGCGGAAATGGTACCGTGCGAGTTCTGGGGCTGGGTCATTCCTCAGGTGAAAAAGCTGCATCCGGAGCTGATTTTCATTGCCGAAGTCTATAATCCGAACGAATATCGTAATTATATCTTCAACGGACATTTCGATTACCTGTATGATAAGGTGGGGCTGTACGATACCCTTCGTGCCGTAGTATGCGGATATGGTTCGGCCACTTCTATTACGGGATGCTGGCAGAGCGTGAACGATATCCAGTCGCACATGCTGAATTTCCTGGAGAACCACGACGAACAGCGTATCGCTTCCGATTTCTTTGCAGGCGACGCCCGTAAGGCACTGCCGGCATTGCTGGTTTCGGCTTGCATGAATACCAATCCGATGATGATTTACTTCGGACAGGAACTGGGCGAGGAAGGTATGGACAGCGAAGGATTCAGCGGACGCGACGGACGTACTACTATCTTCGATTACTGGAGTGTTGACAGCATCCGAAGATGGAATAACCACGGACGCTACAATCTTCACCTGCTGAATGACAAGGAGAAAGAGCTTCGCCGGTTTTATTACCATGTTCTGAACTTGTGTAATGAGGAAAAGGCCATCTCGCAAGGTGAATTCTTCGACTTGATGTATGCCAATCAGGGAAACTGGCTGATGAATGAACATCGTCAGTTTGCGTTCCTCCGCAAGCATGCCAACGAGGTATTGCTGATACTTGTCAATTTCGATGAGATGCCGATGCCGGTTTCGGTCAATGTTCCGCGTCATGCGTTTGAGTATTTGCAGATGCCGGAAAGCGAAACCGTACAGACAGCGGACTTGCTGACGGGAGAAAAAGGAACCATTTCCTTTACAAGCGAGAAGCCGGTAGCCGTTGAACTGCCGGGCTGGGGCGGAAAGATCCTGAAAATGACAATCTGACCTTCGCGCAGATGTGACAGAAACTGAATATAAAAAGACACTCCTTCAAATGCTTTTGCCTTGTGATGCAGAGAAAATCGAAGGAGTGTCTTTTTTTTATAGCATGTCTGGAACCAGATAGATATTCTCTTCTGGGATGCCTTGCTCCAGCAGTGCATTCTTATCTGCGAGATAGAGCTTCATAAATTCATCGTGTGTCTGGCAGTTGCTTTCCACATGGCGATAACATTCGAGAGCCTGTCGGATATTGTTTTGTGCCAGATAAACGTGTCCGGCATTTAGCCAGTCGGACGATTGCGACTCGTCGGAGTGCAGTAACTTGTCGAAGAAGCGAACAGCTTCATCACATTTCCCAGTCATAAAGTAGCACCATCCTATTGCTCTTTGTGCATTAGCCGGAGCTTTATCCAGGTATTCTACTTTAAAGAAATAGGTCAGTGCCTTATCGTACATACGGAGGTTGGCCAGACATTGTCCGATTTGCAGAAGCAGATTTAAGTTCTCCGGCTGCATTGTTTCAATTTTGTACAAGCATTCCAACGCTTCCTGATATTGCTGCTGCCGTTTATAGCATTGTGCCATTTGTTTTAATGTCCATATATGATCTGGTTTCAGCAGGTCGGCCTGTATGTAGGCTTGTAAAGCCTTAGAATATTCTTTCATTTTCTGGTAGCAGAATCCTGTTTTCCTCCAGATATCGTCGTCCATGTTTTCTCCGCACTGCAAAAGGTCTTTGTAAATTTCGCATGCCTCTTGAAAATATTCTTTCGAGAACAAGTAGTCGGCTATATGCTTCAGTGCTTCCGGTGTATGTGTCAGTGGTTTCAGCGCCTCACATTTCCAAAGGGCAAGTTCGTCGGTAAAGATGTCGTGCATCTCGTTGCGGTACATCCACAACTTAAAGAAACGATACAAGTCGTGTATATATTGGCGGCTGACGTTCTCGGATTTCTTTTCAGCCTTTATATAGTTGGAAAGTAAGTCTTGCCCTTCACCGATCATTTCATTCTGCATGGAAAACTCTGTTGCCAAGATTTCCAACTGGTCGGAAGGAACGCTTTGCAGGGTAAGACAGAATGAATATTTGTCCGAATTGCAGAACATGGTCGACTCCATGAGTGTACCTATGATAGATTTCTCACCCTCTATATTTTTCTGCTTAAATACTTGAGCTACATCCGGCTGCTGGCGGTCGAACGGATAAAACCAGTGTGCTGCCTGACGGAAGAAAGGATACGACTTGAGCTGCGAGAAGGCACTCATGTAAGTATCGGCTCCTTCCGACTGCAAGGCACCCAGTTCGTGCAGATATTCCTCCACCCGTTTGATTTCTTTTTCCCATTCCGGATTCTTATCTTCCATATCCTCCAGGTCGAAGATCTTCTGTCCCGGATGCATCATCTCCGGTGAAATTTTCATGTTCGGAATAATTTCTTCGCGCATTTTCTTGTCTATTTTTTCTGTTTCGCGCGAGAGGAGTAAGATAATCTGGATTTTGTTCAGCTCCTGAGCTACGGGAGTAGAATCGTTTAAGAGCGATAGAGCTTTCTTCAGCTCGGGATACAGTTGAAGTCGCTTCTCCTGATAATAGGTTGCCAAGGCGATACCTGTTAATGCACGCTGGGTAACGATTGCCTCGCTATGAGTCTGATAGGCTTTTATAAGGAACTGAAACTTGCGGCTGTCGAACAGTTGCAGTAAGCTTAATGTTACGGCACTAATCATGACTGCCACGTCGTTTGCTGGGACGAGCAATGACTCCAATATTGCATTGGCGCCTGCCAGATCTTCGTCCGTCCAGTGTGTCGATATCCATATTTTGTCGAACAATTCGGTTACATCTTTTTCATGACGTGCGTAAATGTCGTCTATCGATTTGCTGCGGCTCTTGTCGTCCATTATTGAAATTTGTGCCATTCCCAAGTCTTCGCTGAATGCTTCAAGGCTGAGGCAATAATCGCGGAAACTTTTCGATTCAAACTGTTTCATGACGCGATACTTTCCCTGTTGGTAGCCGCTTCCGGTGTGGTACTTGCGTATAAGTTCGGCACTATCGGCAAGTTCGTATGCTCTACGCAGCAGTTTATGATACAGTTTGTTCCTTTCCGGATCTTCCATACCCTGCGAGGCATATTGCAACATGTAGTTATAAGTCGTTTGGAGATTCTCTATTTCTGATGAGAGTTTCCAGTCATCGGCTTCATGTGCCAAGGCCGAGAGTTGTACGAGTGCTTCTTTCACCCGCTTTTTGTCTAAGTATTCGATGACATCGTTATACATAACAGTTAAAGGGTCTGATTAGAGAAATAATATTAAGTGTATGTTTATCAGTATTTACTGGTTATTTGTTGGCTGATTCCTGAAAATAGTAATCGATATTAGCCAAAGCCTTTTGTGAAAGTCTTTCTATACTTTGGATTGATTTTCCTGAGATATAAGGAGTATATAGAAGGTTTTTACACGATTTCAGGTCTTCGTACACGTTCCCCATTCCGGTGGCATCGCACAGATAATAATTGCCGTCTGAAGCATTAAGCCAGTCTTTCATAGCTGCAACATCGAATGTTGGTCCTACCGAAGTGTTTACTATGATTTTATGATTACCCAGTATGGAAAACTCTCTTTTTCCAAGCAGGTAATTGTTTCGGGGAATACATGTGCAGATGATTTCGTTCTTTTCCAACAGCTCATCAAGCGGCATATAGGTATATCCGGCATCATCGGCTTCTGGCTTTCTGTTGCGGCTGAAGTAGCTGACCTCTGCTCCAAAAAACTTTAAAGCATCGGCAACCATTCGTCCTGTTTTTCCCATACCGATGATTCCTGTTTTACATTTAGTCAGTTCTGTACTATCTTTGTGCCAGCGTATGCCTCCGAATCCATGCAGCAGGCGTACCAGTTCGCTTATCACATATTCTACAACTCCTTCATCACCATAGTCTTTTACTCCCAATACGGTGATACCTCTTTTCCGTGCTTCTATAACATCTACGTTACAACTTTCTGGATTATAGAGTGTGCAGCACATACCAATGTAGCGTATGTTGCGGCAGGCATCGAGTACATTTCTTCTGATTGGTGTACGAAATGAAACTAACAGACAGTCTGCATCTGCGATGCGTTCTATTACAATATTCTCATCTTGTGGAAAATCGTGATAGATCACGACTTCGTCGCCTAAATTTTGCAGTTGCTGTAGAGCTCTTTCGTTGAGCAATGTTTCATCTACTGCTACTATTTTTTTGAATTTGGCCATTCTTTCTTCTCGTTTTTTACTATTCGGAGGTTTTGCTTTTTGCAAAGTTATTCATTCTTTCTGTTTTTTTGCGGGTAAAATTGTTTATTTTGGAGTTCTAAAACTTATTTGTCCTTCTTCAAGCCTTGTTTATTTTGTTCTGTACAGAAATAATTTTATAATTTTGCAATGTTTATTTTATTGAGAGATCTTCTGTCCGTGAGATAAGAAGATAAGACTTTACTATTGACGAAAACAATGGAAATAACTGAACTTCAATCGCGTTATACTCGTCATCCTGCAGTGGAAGGGCTGGCGAAAACTTTACGAAACAATGATATACGTACTGTGTTTTTGGAGGGAACGCATGCTTCGTGTGCTTCTTTGTTTGCTTCCTGCTTTATCAAGTCGGTGCCGGGAGTATATCTTTTCATTTTAAATGATCAGGAAGAGGCCGGATATTTCTATCACGATATGGTACAAGTGAATGGAGACGAACAGATATTGTTCTTTCCTTCCTCTTATCGGCGCGCCATCAAGTACGGACAAAAGGATGCTGCCAACGAGATACTTCGAACCGAAGTGCTGAGCCGTCTGGAGAAAAACGAGCCGGTTGCAGTGGTAACTTATCCCGATGCTCTGGCAGAGAAAGTCGTTTCTCAAAAAGTGTTGAGTGATAAAACTTTGAAACTGAATGTCGGACAGCATATTGATACTGAGGAAATAACCAAGACGCTATCCGATTATGGTTTTGAACATGTAGACTATGTATACGAGCCGGGGCAGTTTGCTACACGTGGAAGTATAATCGATGTTTATTCTTTCGCTTCTGAATATCCTTACCGAATAGACTTTTTCGGTGATGAAATAGATAGTATACGAACTTTTGAGGTCGAAAGCCAGCTGTCGCGCGAGAAGAAAGATTCCGTGAGCATTGTTCCGGAACTGGCACAGGCTGTAGATGGTGATATTAGTTTCCTGAGCTTTATCCCACGTGAAACCGTTTTATGGGTAAAAGATCTGTTGTGGGTTCGTGAGCGCATTCAGACAGTACACGATGAGGCGCTTTCTCCGCAGGCACTGACCGCTTACGAAGGCGAACAGACCGACTTGATGAATCTGGAACGTAAGCTGATAGACGGATCGGAATTTACGACGGAATCACTGGATTTCCGGCGAATTGATTTCGGACATAAGGCGGTCGGGACACCTCAGGCAACACTGAAGTTCGAAACATCCGTCCAGCCTATTTTCCATAAGAACTTTGATTTGGTGGCAAGTACCTTTACGGATTACCTGCAGCGGGGATATACTTTATACATTTGTTCTGACAGTGTAAAACAGACCGACCGTCTGGTCGATATTTTCCGTGAACGAGGCGATAAAATTGATTTTACGGCTGTAGACCGCACCTTGCACGAGGGATTCATTGACCATACGTTGCATTGCTGTATTTTTACCGATCATCAGATATTCGACCGTTTCCATAAATATAATTTGCGCAGTGATAAGGCGAGAAGTGGAAAGGTTGCACTTTCACTGAAAGAACTGAATATGTTCGAGCCGGGCGACTATGTAGTACATATCGACCACGGTATCGGAAAGTTTGCCGGACTGGTACGTATTCCGAATGGAAATACTACGCAGGAAGTCATCAAACTGGTGTATCAGAATGATGATGTCGTGTTTGTTTCCATTCATTCTCTGCATAAAATTTCCAAATACAAGGGTAAGGAAGGCGAGCAGCCTCGTATCAGTAAGCTGGGTACGGGAGCATGGGAGAAAATAAAGGAACGTACTAAGACCAAGATTAAGGATATCGCCCGCGACCTGATAAAACTCTATTCGCAGCGTAAGCAGGAAAAAGGCTTCAAGTATAGTCCCGACAGCTTTTTGCAGCATGAGCTGGAGGCAAGCTTTATTTATGAAGATACTCCCGACCAGTTGAAGGCTACTCAAGAGGTAAAGGCAGATATGGAAAGCGATCGTCCGATGGACCGTCTGGTGTGTGGTGATGTCGGCTTTGGAAAGACGGAGGTTGCCATACGTGCTGCCTTCAAGGCTGTAGCCGACAATAAGCAGGTTGCTGTGCTTGTACCGACTACGGTACTGGCTTATCAGCACTATCAGACTTTCTGCAAGCGTCTGGAAGGAATGCCTTGCAAAGTGGAATATCTGAGTCGTGCCCGTACGGCGAAAGATACGTCCCGCATCCTGAAGGAACTGGAAGCAGGTACGATCAATATATTGATAGGCACACATAAGATTATCGGTAAGAGTGTGAAGTTTCACGACTTGGGCTTGCTGATTGTGGATGAGGAGCAGAAGTTCGGAGTGAGTGTGAAGGAGAAACTGCGTCAGATTAAGGTGAATGTAGATACCCTTACCATGACGGCTACACCGATTCCGCGTACACTTCAGTTCTCGTTGATGGGAGCTCGTGACTTATCGGTTATCCAGACTCCGCCACCCAACCGTTATCCGATTCAGACCGAGGTGCATACGTTTAACGAAGAAATCATTACCGAAGCGATTAACTTTGAAATGAGCCGTAACGGTCAGGTGTTCTTTGTGAATAACCGTATACAGAACTTGGCGGAACTGAAAGCAATGATCGTGCGTAACATTCCGGATTGCCGTGTTTGTATCGGTCATGGACAGATGCAACCCGAAGAGCTGGAAAAGATAATCTTCGGTTTCGTGAATTATGATTACGATGTGCTGCTTGCCACTACCATTATCGAGAGTGGAATTGATATCCCGAATGCCAATACGATTATTATCAATCAGGCACAGAATTTCGGTCTGAGTGATTTGCATCAGATGCGCGGACGTGTGGGACGAAGTAACAAAAAGGCTTTCTGTTATTTGCTGGCTCCTCCTTTATCGTCTTTGACTCCCGAAGCCAAGCGCCGTCTTCAGGCTATCGAAAATTTCAGCGATCTGGGAAGTGGTATACATATTGCCATGCAGGACCTGGATATTCGTGGTGCCGGTAATATGCTGGGAGCCGAACAGAGTGGCTTTATTGCCGACCTGGGTTATGAAACTTATCAGAAGATTCTGTCGGAAGCTGTGACGGAACTGAAGAATGATGAGTTTGCCGACCTTTATGCCGATGAGATTAAGGCTGGAGAGGAAAAGATCAGCGGCGAAGATTTCGTTGACGAATGTACCGTGGAAAGTGATCTGGAATTGTTGTTCCCCAACGAATATATTCCGAGCAGCAGTGAACGAATGTTGCTTTATCGTGAATTGGATAAATTGGAACTCGACCGGGATGTGGAGGCTTTCAAGGCTCGTTTGGTAGACCGCTTTGGCAAGATTCCGCCCGAAGGCGAAGAACTGATCCGTATTGTACCTCTCCGTCGTCTGGCAAAACGCCTTGGCGTAGAAAAGGCTGTGCTGAAGGGGGGTAAGATGATTCTTTATTTTGTGAGCAATCCGGATAGTCCGTATTATCAGAGTGCAGCTTTCGGTAAGATTATCGATTACATGGCAAAGTATCCGCGGGTATGCAACTTGCGTGAACAGAACGGACGACGCAGCATGACCGTAAAGGACATAAACGATGTGGATTCGGCAGTCCGTATCTTGCAGGAAATTGTGAGTCTGGGTTCTTGATAGGGAACGGGGTTCGCAAGGCATTTGTTTATTCGGATATCGGATAGAAGATGTTGTGTAAGGAGCAGGCGATGAAGATAAAACTGGCGGGAAGGCTTCTCTGCTTTTTTGAATTAAATGATGTAATTTATATACTAAGACGTAAAATTTTATGATTTCAGTAGATGGACTTACCGTCGAGTTTGGCGGAACCACCTTATTTAGTGACATTAGTTTTCAGATTAATGAAAGAGACCGTATTGCCCTGATGGGAAAGAATGGGGCTGGAAAATCGACTTTGTTGAAAATATTGGCCGGAGTACGCCAGCCAACACGTGGAAAAGTAACAGCACCCAAAGACTGTGTGGTTGCTTATCTGCCTCAGCATCTGATGACAGAAGACGGACGTACGGTGTTCGAGGAAGCATCGCAGGCTTTTGCTCACCTTTGTGAAATGGAGGAAGAAATAGAACGCATGAATAACGAACTGGCTACCCGTACCGACTACGAGAGTGATTCGTACATGGAACTGATAGAGAAAGTTGCAGCGATGAGCGAGAAGTTTTACGCCATCGATATGACTCATTTTGAAGAAGACGTGGAGAAAGCTTTGCTCGGACTTGGTTTTGTGCGTGAAGACTTCAACCGTCCTACCAGCGATTTCAGCGGAGGATGGCGCATGCGTATCGAGCTGGCCAAGTTACTGTTGCAGAATCCGGATGTGTTGTTGCTGGACGAGCCGACCAATCATCTGGACATTGAGTCTATCGGCTGGCTGGAAGAATTTCTGATTAATAGTGCCAAGGCAGTAGTCGTTATCAGTCACGACCGTAAGTTTGTCGACAATATTACTACACGTACCATCGAAGTGACAATGGGGCGTATCTACGATTATAAGGTAAACTATTCACAGTATCTTGTATTGCGTAAAGAACGTCGCGAACAACAGATGAAGCAATACGAGGAGCAGCAGAAGATGATTCAGAAAACGAAAGATTTTATCGAACGTTTCAAGGGAACATACAGTAAGACTCTTCAGGTACAAAGCCGTGTGAAGATGCTGGAGAAGCTGGAACTTATTGAGGTTGATGAAGAAGATACTTCTGCACTCCGGCTTAAATTTCCGCCTTCTCCCCGAAGCGGAAGTTATCCGGTCATTATGGAAGGAGTGGGCAAGACGTATGGTGACCACGTTGTTTTCCGTAATGCTAATCTCACGATAGAACGTGGCGATAAAGTAGCCTTTGTCGGGAAAAACGGAGAAGGTAAGTCTACATTGGTAAAATGTATCATGGGAGAGATAGAACATGAGGGAACATTGACACTGGGGCACAATGTGCAGATTGGTTACTTTGCACAAAATCAGGCTTCTTTGCTGGATGAAAATCTGACCGTCTTTCAGACAATCGATGATGTGGCAAAGGGGGAAATCCGAAACAAGATACGCGACCTGCTTGGAGCCTTTATGTTTGGCGGGCCGGAGGAGTCGATGGAGAAAGTAAAAGTGCTTTCGGGAGGAGAACGTACTCGTCTTGCAATGATCAAGTTGTTGCTCGAACCCGTAAATCTGCTGATTCTGGATGAGCCTACCAATCATCTTGACATGAAGACAAAAGATATTCTGAAGCAGGCACTGATGGATTTCGACGGAACACTGATTGTGGTATCGCACGATCGTGATTTCTTGGACGGGCTGGTTTCGAAGGTATACGAATTCGGCAATCAGCGTGTGAAAGAACATTTGTGTGGCATCTATGAGTTTCTTGAAGCTAAGAAAATGGAAAGTCTGCGAGAACTGGAAAGAAAGAATTGATGATTTTATAAATACGTGTATTATATTCATCACCATGAATAAGAAAAAACATCACCGGAAATTCAGCAATTCCTGGTGATGTTTTTTCTTATTTGTCAGCATGTTTTGGAAAACTGTTTATTCGGCTTGCTTTTTCCCAAATTCAGGGTCTATTTTCAATAGAGCAGTTACGCCGAAAGTAGCGGCACAACATACCATGATCCAGAGGAAGAAATGCTGATACCCCAGAAGCTCCTGCATCCATCCGGCTATCATGCCGGGAAGCATCATACCCAGTGCCATGAAAGCAGTACAGATAGCGTAGTGTGCTGTACTGTGGTTTCCCCGAGAAAAATAAATAAGATACAGCATGTATGCCGTGAAACCGAATCCGTAGCCGAACTGTTCGATGAAAATGCAGACATTGATCCACAGCAGGTTTGTTTCCGGAAAATAGCTTAGGAAAACATAAACCAGATCAGGAAGTGATATTGCCCACACCATGTACCATAGCCATTGCTTCAATCCATGTCGTGCCACAGCCATACCTCCCAGTATGCCTCCCAGTGTAAGTCCGATGATTCCGATAGTACCCTGGGTAAATCCTATTTGTTCGGTTGTCATGCCCAAGCCTCCTTTTGAAACCGGATCGAGCAGGAAAGGTATACTCATCTTTGCCAGTTGGGCTTCCGGCAGGCGGTATAGCAACATGAATAGAATGGCAATGCCTGCTTGATCCTTTCTGAAAAACGAACGGAATGTCAGCAGAAATTCTTTAAATAATCCCGATGCAGATGTCTTTGCCGCAGCCTTGTCGCTTGCCGGACGTGGCAGTATAAAGGAATGATAGAGCCATAAGGCAAGAAATATGCCGGCCAGAACAAGAAAGGTGATGCTCCATGCATAAGGAATATTTGCACTGGTCTTTTCCAAATATCCGGCAATCATGACCAGCAATCCTTGTCCGGCAATCGTTGCAATGCGATAGAAGGTGCTTCGTATACCGACAAATAAAGCTTGTTCGTGACTGTTCAGTCCCAGCATATAGAATCCGTCGGCAGCAATGTCGTGTGTTGCTGAGCTAAAGGCCATAAGCCAGAAGATAGCAAGCGTTGTCTGGAAGAAATGTTCGGTAGGAATAGTGAAAGCAATTCCCGCCAGTCCGGCTCCGATGAGCAACTGCATGAGTGTTATCCACCAGCGCTTGGTACGGAGTAAATCGACAAACGGACTCCATAACGGTTTGATAACCCATGGCAGGTTCAGCCAGCTTGTATAGAGAGCAACTTCGGCATTCGAGATGCCCATGCGCTTATACATGACAAGTGATAGAGTCATGACTGCTATGTAAGGTAATCCTTCGGCAAAATACAGCGTCGGGACCCACGACCAGGGGGATTGCTTTTTCATGATGGAAATATTAATACAGTTTTCTTATATCTGCTCCTTTATAATAATGAAGCAGGATTTCATTGTAGTTATAGCCTTGCTCACCCATTACAGCTGCTCCAATTTGACAGAGGCCTACACCATGTCCCCATCCGGCTCCAGTGAGCTCGAACCATGCAGGTACGCCATTGGCATCAGTTTCTCCTTTATCCACGATAAAGGCTGAGCTGAACAAATGAGTAGGAGATAGTGTGCGGCGTATTTCCAGCTCTTTTCCTATGATAAGTGTCTTTTCGGTACCAACTATTTTCAGCTTGCAAATGCGCCCCGATTTCCCTCGTTCTACAGGGATGAGATCGATTATTTTTCCATAGTCGTTCTTTGTGTTACTACGAATCAATTCGGAAAGTTCCTCTTGTGTGTAGCGGACTTTCCAGCGGTAGAAGTTGGTTGTTTCCTGATCGTAGTTGTTCAGAATCTGTGAGATAATCGCCTTGTCGTTCGTATAACAGAAGCTCTCAGGAGTGCTTCGTATCCACTTTTCTGCTTCACTTTCCAAAGTCAGATCGGGCAATACTCCTTCTTCCTTTGTATCACGTACCGCACTCAGGTATGGATAATTCTTATCTTCCCAGCAAGTGTTGAATACTTCGCTTACTCCTCCACAGCATTTGGAGAAGCGTGCATCGCAGATGCTGTTTTTATACATCAGTACCTGACCTTGTGTCGCTTTGACTGCTTCGACAACACTCTTGTTGGATGCTTTTGTTATGCCTTGGTAGCGCTGGCAGTGATCGTCGGCACATACGTCGAATATGGTATGGTCTTCGCGATCGTACCACCGGATATATTCAGTATCAGTCTTGATGAAAGAAAAGAATCCGTTGTCGTGTTTGCTCATCGCTTTACGCTTCTCTATCTGGGCAAGCAGCCAGCTTCTGGAAATGACGGCATGAGCCTTCAGAAACTCAGGAGAGGAGGTGGCATTCATCTCGGACGAAATGACGCTGATGAGGTAATCCTCGGCCGGCAGAATATTGATGGCTGTAATCTTTCCTTCGTCCACTACCAACTTGAGCGTACCGTTGAAGTGCAGAGTTTCCTGACGTTCCCAATGAAAATTGATGCCAATGGTTACATCATACAAGGAGAAAGAGGCCTCGTCTTCTACGGGTGTGAAGGTAAGCTCACGGTATACGTTGCCGTTCCACAAGATTCCTCCTTCATCAAAAGACACAACCTGATTGCCGGTAACAGTTTCACCTTTCACCAGGAAATGTGAATTGAGTGTAAAATGAATCTCTTGAGCATTGACAATGCCCACGCTTATTTCTGGTTCTTTCATGATGCGCTAAGTGTTAATTGCTGTATGATACTTCTTTATATATTTGTAAGATATCTTGTTCTGTTATTTTGTCAAAATCTTCCTTGCGGGGAGTAACCAATAAACCTGCCATGTCAAGTGCTCCGGGGCTGACAAGAATCTGTGCATTGCCGGATGCTGTATAGCAGGCCGGACGATGTTTCTCTCGTGGAAGGTATACTACGGTGAAACCGCGTACGGGGTCGTTCCACGCAAACAGATTATATCTGGGTTCATATTCTCCATCATGTATTGGAAGGGTATGCAGATATTCTTCTATCAGTTCCGGACTTGTTGTCATAGATTGGTCAGTAACAAAAGCCTGGATCGGGCAGATATAATTCGTTATCTGATAAGAACGACATCTACTTCCGTTAACCATGTTTTGCTCTTTTGTACAGACAGCTGTAGACATTAGTCTGTCCCATTGGCGAATCAAAGGAATATCATTTTGCAGTACAGCTTGAAAATGGAAATGGTCGGGGGCGGAAGCTCCACATTTTGCACCGTTGTAGAATACAGCATATCCGGGTTCAAAATGTGTTTCAAGCCAATTTACTAATCCACCGGGAAGCTGACGTTCTGTCTTGTCGGCAAGTATCTGGTCCTGATGCTTCAAACTGGAGATTGTAAGATGTCCATGAAGTATCGGATAAGGGTTTACGCGTAAGCTGAAAGGTTCGTTTAATGAAATAATGATTTCATCTTGTCCCTTAGGCTTGTTTTCGGAGCATAAGAAGCAAGGACGTGCTTCTATCGATGCCTTGTCGATTTTAGCACATGTAGAAACAGCCCGTGCCGGATTGAATTGTACGGTTATCGTATTACCATTCAAATGGAACGTACGCGTTTCTATTTTGTCAAGTGCTTCGTGGTTGGTTCGTGCTGTCTGCCATTTAGCTAATTGACTTTCAAAGAAAAGCTCACCGGGGTGTTTCTTCTTGTTCATGTCATGGCGCAGTTTCATTTCCAAGGTACGCAGACTATCTTTATAACTGTTGTTTAAGTTGACTTTCTCAATGCTTAGTGCTGCGTCGGAATTGCCTTCCCATCGGCGGCATAAGTACAATACATCGTAGATACGTCCGATATGGTAGCTACGTGAAAAGGCCAGTCCGAGTGCATAATCTTCTCCGTAACTGGTGTTCGGTACACGAATCTTTCGTAGGAGAGGAGTGTAGAATGCACGGGGAGCTCCCAGCCCATTGATGCGTAAAGCATTATTATGCCCATTTTCGTCTGTCCATTCTTTATGGTCGATAACTCCAGGAGGAAGAGTTTGTAAGGCAAAATCTGTCATGCGATAAGAACCGATGACCATGGCGCATTGTTCTTTATAGAATTTATCGACAATGGTTTGCAGCGTATCCGGACTGCTATATAGATCATCGCTATCTAACTGTATGGCAAAACGGCCGCATTGTGCGTGGTTTATACCTAAATTCCAGCATCCGCCTATTCCCAAATCAGTCCGCTCAGGTATCAGATGAATGACTTTGGAATTATTTTTATAATGCTCGATAATTTCACTTGTTCCGTCGGTAGAGTGATTATCGATAATAATCAGGTTAAAAGGAAAACGGGTTTTCTGTTCCAGTACGGAACGAATTGCATCGTCGATAGTACGAGCGCGGTTACGTACCGGTATAATGACCGAAGCTTCGTAAAGAAAATTTCCTTCACTTACATCTATGGTACATCGGGTTGGTGCAAGATAAGTTCCACTTTTCTTTAGGTGCCGGGTGAAAACCACTTCCCGCTCTATTTGTACTTGACGGTTGCGCGGGTCTACGTAGTCAAATTGTTTTTCACCAGATTTGCGTAAATCTATTTCGGCTTCGGTATAGAGATACTCCCGTATATGAGTCAGCTCACCATACCGTGATAAGGCCAGGCGTAAGGCATACAGTGCAGAATAATGATATTCATCTTCGGATGTTATTTCATCGACAGCTTTTTTCAATGCCTCGGAACGAAACATAAGTAAAGAACCGAAGTCAAAATCATCACGTACGCTTCCCAACTGGTAGTCGATGACCGGATGAGGCTTTCTCTCTCCTTTTATTATTTTGTAATGATCGGCATATACCATACAGCATTGGGGCACTGAAAGATAATCGCACATGCGTTCGATTGCCATATAACCCAGTTCGAAATTATGTACTTGTGTGTAGATTAACGTGTATGGTGTATTGGCGTACTGAGCTATTTGCTTATATCTTTCGGTCGAATCGGTTGGTGATGCAGGTAGAAGGTGGCATCTTTCCGGCAGTTTGATGTTCGTATCAGACTGTGCTGATAGTAAGAATATCTGGTCTATGCTGGGGCATGCCAGCAATTCGCCTATTGTTTTATCAAATTGATTTTCACTTCCGTAAGGAAGAAAACATGTGACTGTTTTATTCATATTTAATACATTTATAAGGACAAAGATAGGCAATATATCTTATTTTTTGCCTAACTTTGTGCGCTAATTGTATAGAATGGAATATTCTTTTGTACAGATTATTTGTTCAACTTGTGCAAAAACGGTGAAATAATGACAGATTTAAAAACTCCCTTATTGGGAAAGACTTTAAGTGAGCTGCAATGTATCGTGCGCGATTTGGGTATGCCTGCCTTTACGGCAAAGCAAATCGCCGGATGGCTATATGATAAAAAGGTGTTTTCGATAGACGAGATGACCAACTTGTCATTGAAGAACCGTGAACGTTTGAAAGAAAATTATGAAGTAGGGGCAACTCCACCTGTTCACGAGATGCGTTCGGTGGATGGAACCGTAAAATATTTGTTTTGTGCTCCCGAGGGGGATTATATCGAATCCGTGTATATTCCTGATGATGATCGTGCTACATTGTGTGTTTCATCGCAGGTGGGCTGTAAGATGAATTGTAAATTTTGTATGACAGGTAAACAGGGATATACTAATAGCCTGACCCCAGCGCAGATATTGAATCAGGTATATTCTGTACCAGAACGTGATACTTTGACAAATATTGTGTTCATGGGAATGGGAGAACCTTTTGATAATTTGGATGCAGTGTTACGTTCGTTGGAGATTCTTACGGCTGATTATGGCTATGCATGGAGTCCGAAACGAATTACCGTATCGACGGTAGGATTGCGGAAAGGTCTGGAACGTTTCCTGGAAGAAAGTGATTGCCATTTGGCCGTCAGCTTGCATTCACCGTTCCCGTCGCAGCGTGGAGAACTGATGCCGGCGGAGAAGGCTTTTTCCATTACCGAAATCGTTGATATACTTAAACGTTATGATTTTAGTAAGCAACGTCGTTTGTCTTTTGAATATATTGTGTTCAAGGGAGTGAACGATAGTATGATATATGCCAAAGAGTTGATAAAGTTGCTGCGTGGGTTAGATTGCCGTATCAATCTTATACGTTTTCATGCTATTCCGAATGTTGATTTGGAAGGTACGGATATGGATGCTATGATTGCATTCCGCGACTATCTGACACAGCACGGCGTATTTGCAACTATTCGTGCTTCACGTGGTGAAGATATTTTTGCTGCATGTGGAATGTTGTCTACAGCAAAACAGCAAGCAGAAAAAAAGAAAGATACTAACTAAATAAAGAAATTATGAAGCGTTTAGCCTTTTATCTGAGTCTGGCACTTGTTGTGCTGGCATTAGCTTCTTGTAAGGGAGATGGAAAAAGTCTTATAACTCCAGCTTCCAGTGGCCGCCCTTATGAAGTATTGGTAGTAGCCGATGATAATTGTTGGATGAGTCCCGATAGTGCACTCTATCATGTACTGGATACAGATGTGCCTGGATTGCCCCAGCCGGAGCGTTCATTTCGTATATCACGGGTTCGTACTGCTTATTATGACCGTACGATGCGTTTGTTCCGTAATATTATTCTTGTAGATATTAATCCGAAAGCCTATACTCAGGTAAAGTTTAAATATTCACGTGATGTTTATTCTTCTCCTCAGATGATTATGACAATTCAGGCTCCTAATCAAAAAGAATTTGATGATTATGTTTCCCGTAATGGTAATTTGATCATTGATTTCTTTACACGGGCAGAAATGAACCGTGAGATTAAAATGTTGGAGAAAAAACATAATCAAGTTGTTTCAGCAAAAGTTGGAAGTCTTTTTGATTGTGATATTTGGATGCCGATTGAAATGGAATCCTATAAGGAAGGAAAAGACTTTTTCTGGTCATCTACCAATTTGAATGATTTGAACTTTGTGATGTATACTTTCCCGTTCAAGGATAAGGATACGTTTACAAAGGCATATTTTATTCATAAGCGTGATTCTGTAATGAAAATAAATATACCGGGTGAACGTGAAGGTATGTACATGGAAACAGCTGATTCTTCTTTAGTCGATGTGAGAAATATTGCTGTAAAAGGTGATTATGCATTTGAAGTTCGCGGATTATGGGAAATGAAAAATGACGCTATGGGTGGTCCGTTTGTTGCACACATGCGGGTTGACCGTGCGAACGCTCGTGTAATAGTAGTTGAAGGCTTTGTTTATAATCCGGGCCGACTAAAACGTGATCAGATTCGCCGATTGAATGCAGCTCTGTATACTTTGAGATTGCCTTCCGAAAAAACGGTATCGGAAATACCTGTGGATGGCGCACTGACAGAAGAGAAAGTAGATCATAAAGCAGAACAAACTAGCAATAAATAAGAAAACTATGGAAGAACGTAAGATAAAGGTGGGTATCACCCATGGAGATATAAATGGAATTGGCTATGAAGTTATATTGAAAGCCTTTTCCGACCCTGCGATGCTGGATTTGTGTACACCGGTTATTTATGGCTCGCCTAAAGTAGCTGCTTATCACCGGAAGGCAATGGATATACAGACTAATTTCAGTATCATTAATTCTGCTTCAGAGGCTCAGGATGGACGTGTAAATATTATCAACTGTACGGAAGAAGAACTGAAGGTAGAACTGACAAAACCGACACAAGAGGCTGGGCGTGCGGCATTGGCTGCTTTGGAAATGTCGTTGAAAGAATATCGTGAAGGATTGTTTGATGTGTTGGTTACAGCTCCAATCAATAAACATACAATACAGTCGGAAACATTTCATTTCCCTGGTCATACCGAGTATATCGAAGAACGTGTAGGAGAAGGCCAGAAAGCTTTGATGATTTTGCTGAAAGATGATTTCCGGGTGGCTTTGGTTACCGGACATGTTCCTGTCAGTGAAATAGCAAAAGACTTGACACAAGAACTAATAATGGAAAAGATGGCTATTTTCCATCACTCTTTGAAACAGGATTTTGGTATTGACAATCCTCGTATTGCTGTTTTCTCTCTGAATCCTCATGCGGGTGATAACGGGCTGATTGGTAGTGAGGAACAGACAATCATTATTCCGGCAATGGAGGAGATGATAAAAAAAGGAGTGCAGTGTTTCGGCCCATATCCGGCAGATGGTTTTATGGGTTCTGGCAATTATCGCCATTTTGATGGTATCCTGGCGATGTACCATGATCAAGGACTGGCTCCGTTTAAGGCTTTGGCTATGGATGAAGGTGTGAATTTTACAGCAGGACTGCCTATTGTTCGCACTTCTCCAGCTCATGGTACTGCATATGATATTGCAGGTCAAGGTATCGCGTCGGAAGATTCTTTCCGTCAGGCAATATATGTGGCATTGGACGTTTTTCGGAATCGTTGTATTGAAAGAGAAATTAGTGCCCATCCGTTGCGCAAACAATATTACGAGAAACGTGATGATAGTGACAAGTTAAAGCTTGATACGATAGAGGAAGAATAACTATTTATGAAGTTTGCTATAATATCTGCCGGGGAAGGTTCCAGACTTTCTCAGGAAGGAGTTCAGTTGCCCAAGCCATTGGTGCAACTGAACGGAGAAGCTATGATAGATCGTTTGATTCGCATCTTTGCTAAAAATGGGGCAAGCCAGGTGGTCATTATAATTAATAATGAAGTACAGGCTACGAAAGAACATTTGGTAAAGCTTAAGGAGAGTATGGCTCTACCTTTGGAAGTCGTAGTGAAGACGACTCCAAGTTCAATGCATAGCTTTTATGAAATTAGTCCTTACCTGAAGGATGATAAGTTTTGTCTGACAACGGTTGATACAGTTTTTCGAGAAGAAGAGTTTACTCATTTTATTGATGCTTTTAGAGCATCGGAAAATGATGGCATGATGGCGGTGACAGATTATATAGATGACGAGAAGCCATTATATATATCTACTGATAGGAAGTTGAATATTACAGGATTTTACGATGCAATGACTCCTGACTGCCAATATATATCTGGCGGTATTTATTGTTTGAGTCCGAAAGCAATTAATGTTTTGCAGTCATGTATTGAAAAGGGTATTTCACGCATGCGTAATTTTCAGCGTCAATTGGTTGCCGAAGGTATGAAACTTACGGCTTATCCATTTTCAAAAATATTGGATGTAGATCATGCAAGTGACATAATAAAAGCGGAGGCTTTTTTAAATAATCAAGAAGACTAAAAATGTAACAATGTGTTTGGTTCACGAAAAAATAAAGGTAATAGGAATAAGTAGAGGTAATGAGTATTCGCCAAATCATGTAGATAATGATGCTGCTATATTTAAAATAGTAGCCCAAAAATTAGAAGAAAAGGGTATCGATGTAGAGATATGGACTGAGAAAGAGTTTGTTTCGCAGCAGATAAAAGCTAATTTTATATTTGGTATGGCACGCGATCGTGCTACGATAGAGTATTTAAAGCAATTGGAAGATAATGGTAGTGTAGTTGTAAACTCTGCTTATGGAATTGCCAATTGCATGCGAAAGTCGATGACAGAACTGTTGATAAAGAATGGCTTTGCCCATCCTAAAAGTTTTATTATCTCTACCGATGGTGAATTCGCTCCAGATATTTTCCCTTGCTGGATAAAACGTGGAGATTCACATGCAATGGTGAAGGAGGATGTAGTATATGTAGAATGTAGAGAAAAGGCAGAACAGGTACTGGCAGACTTTCGTTTACGAGGAATTCCTGAAGCTGTGGTTAATGAACATTTAGTAGGTGATTTAGTCAAGTTTTATGGTGTACAGGGAACTGATTTCTTTTTTTCTTTTTATCCTACAGAAGAATCTCATAGTAAGTTGGGCTTAGAAACCGTGAATGGTGGAACACATGGTTACCCATTTGATAAAGATTTGCTATATCGATGTAGTTCAGCATTTGCAGAAATACTGGACGTACCTATTTATGGAGGTGATTGTATCGTTTCATCTACTGGAGAAATCAGAATCATAGATTTTAATGATTGGCCAAGTTTTGCTCGCTGCCGAGAGGAAGCTGGTATTAAAATAGCAGAATGTATTTATAATAAGGTAATGGCTAAACTGGAGGAATAAGATGGAAATAGATAAGAAGGGATTTGAGGCTTCTTTTAAATCGATGGATACAGAAGAAACTCTGGATATTTATTTTAATCGTCCGATAGGCTATTTATGGGCCTTATTTTTTAAACGTTTAGGAGTACATCCCAATGTTGTAACAATATTGTCTATATTTTTAGGTGTGGGGGCTGGGATAATGTTTTATTATCCGGATCTGAAACATACCTTGATCGGGATTTTTTTGTTAATATGGGCCAATCACTATGATAGTTGTGACGGACAGTTGGCCCGTCTTACTGGTAAAAAAACACGTTGGGGGCGCATGCTGGATGGCTTTGCTGGTGATATTTGGTTCTTTTCCATTTATTTGGCGATTTGTTTACGGCTGATGAATCAGCCACTTCCTTTAGGTATTGGAGTTGAATGTGGCTGGACCTGGAGCTGGATTATCTGGATATTGGCTTTGATATCTGGGACAGTTTGCCATAGCAAGCAATGTACTTTGGCTGATTATTACCGTAATATTCATTTGTTTTTTCTGAAGGGGAGAGGTGGCAGTGAGCTGGATAACTTTAAACAGCAGCGTGCCATTTTTTATAGTTTGCCTTGGAAAGGGAATTTCTGGTGGAAAGCATTCCTTTATTTTTACGGGAACTATACTCGTCAGCAAGAACGGTTGACTCCTTCTTTTCAGCGTTTTTATGCTTGGGTATTGCGGACTTATGGAGATAATATTCCCCGTGATTTATGTGAGGAGTTCCGTAAATTAAGCTTGCCTTTGATGAAATATGCTAATATCTTGACATTTAATACACGAGCCATAGCTTTGTACATCAGTTTGCTGATAGGTGAACCTTATTTTTATTTCATATTCGAGATTGTTGTAATGACTTCTTTGTTCTTGTATATGCGTCATCGTCATGAGGCTATTTGTTCTTATCTTTATCAGAAATACGCTAAGCAATGAAAGAAAAATTTCGAAATATATTTTGGCTCTTCGGACTCTTTGCAATCGTCGTAATGCTCTGTACATTCGATATGGATTATCAGGAGCTGTGGCAAAATTTGCAAAAAGCAGGATATTGGCTTCCCGCAGTTGTATTGTTGTGGGTGTTTATCTATTTTTTGAATACATGTTCATGGTATGCTATTATTCGTGATGGAAAGCATGCTTCTGTTCCATTTTGGAAAGTTTATAAGTATACAGTTTCTGGCTTTGCTTTAAATTATGCGACTCCAGTAGGCTTGATGGGGGGAGAGCCTTATCGTATTATGGAACTGACACCTTATGTTGGAGCAAGTAAGGCAACTTCTTCTGTCATTTTATATGTTATGATGCATATCTTCTCTCATTTTTGTTTTTGGTTGTGTTCTGTTATATTGTATCTTATAATGGAGCCTGTCAATATGGCGATGGGAGTTTTGTTGGGCGTTGTTGGTATTTGTTGCTTCGTGGCAATTTATTTCTTTATGAAAGGGTACAAAAATGGTATGGCCGTACGTACTTTGAAATTATTGGGGCATGTCCCTTTTATAAAAAAATGGGCACAACATTTTGTGGAAGAGAAGAGGGAAACTCTGGAACGTGTTGACAGACAAATAGCAGAGTTGCATGGGCAGCGTAAATCGACATTTTATTTAGCATTAGGATTAGAGTTTATGGCTCGCATTGTAGGTTGTGTAGAGATATTTTTTATCTTAAATATTCTTACTACAGATGTTAGTTTTGTTTCGTGTATTCTGATAATGGCGTTTACTTCACTTTTTGCGAACTTGTTTTTTTTCTCTCCTATGCAACTTGGAGCTCGTGAGGGAGGATTTGCTTTGGCTACTGGTGGATTAGCTATATCAAGCGCATTTGGCGTGTATACGGGGCTTATTACTCGTGTGCGTGAATTAATATGGATTGTAATAGGTGTACTATTGATGAAATTAGGCAATGGTACAGATAATATAAAAATTGATGAAAAAATTAACAGACATTAAAGGTATTATTTTTGATTACGGAGGGACACTTGATACGAACTCTCGTCATTGGGCAGAAGTCTTATGGGAAAAATATGAAGAATGTCATATTCCTGTAAGTAAGGCTGACTTTCGTGAGGCTTATGTGCATGGCGAACGTACGTTGGCGTGTGTTCCGTTAGTAAAGCCGACATACAATTTTCATGATGTGTTGCGTATTAAAGCAAAAATTCAATTAGAATTTTTAGTGGAGCATGGAAAATTAGATCAAGCTAATGTCATGAATTATGCTGAAGAGGTAGCCGACAGATGTTATAGATATGTATTGGATGTCCTGATAAAAACACGTCCTGTTGTGCAAAAACTTACAGAAAAGTATAAGTTGGTGCTGGTCTCAAATTTTTATGGTAATATACAGAGTGTTTTGAAAGATTTTTGTTTGTACGACTTCTTCTCAGAAATTATAGAATCTTCTGCAGTAGGGGTGCGTAAACCTGATCCGGCTATTTATCGTTTAGGCGTGGAGGCTATGGGATTCTCTCCAGAGAGTGTGCTGGTTGTTGGTGATTCTTTTTCGAAGGATATCATTCCAGCCAAAGCTATCGGTTGTAAGGTTGCTTGGTTGAAAGGTGAAGGGTGGGGAAATGAAGAGATAGATGAATCCTTGCCCGATATAATAATTACAGATTTGATTTGTTTGCTTCATTATTTATAAGAAATTATTTATGACAGAAAAACGTATTCCTTTGGTAGAGAAACAATATCGCCTACCTTTTATATTATTGACTTCCCTTTTCTTTTTATGGGGATTTGCACATGCTATATTGGATGTTTTGAATAAACATTTTCAGGAAATACTGGATATTACTAAGACTCATTCGGCAATGGTACAGGTTACCATGTATATGGGTTATTTTATTATGGCTATACCTGCTGGACTTTTTATTAATCGTTTCGGCTATCGTAAAGGAGTTGTGTTGGGATTGCTTCTTTATGGAGTAGGAGCTTTATTGTTTATTCCTGGTCAGCATTTTGCTTCATTCAATGCATTTTTGTTTGCTCTGTTTGTCATAGGGTGCGGACTTACTTTTTTGGAAACGGCTGCTAATCCGTATGTGACAGAATTAGGTGCAAAGGAAACTGCTGCTAGTCGTTTGAATTTTGCACAGTCATTTAATGGTATGGGATGTATATGTGCGCCTTTATTTGTCGGATTATTGTTGTTCTCCAACGATGATCAACAAAGTGCTTCAAACAGTAATGTCGCTTTACCATATGTTTGTATGGGTATACTGGTTTTAATAGTAGCTGCTATTTTTATGAAAGTGAAGCTCCCGGAAATCCAACATGGTGTAGAAGTTGACGAAGAAGGCAGAAGTGTAGGCTTATGGTCACATAAACTTTTTATATTTGGCTTGTTTGCCTTATTTGCTTATGAGATTGGTGAAATATCTATCAATAGCTTTTTCATTAATTATGTAGTGGAACAAAAGTGGATGAATGCCCGTTATGCTTCTTTGGTCTTGTCTTTTGGCGGGTTAGGTTTATTCATGACGGGACGTTTTGTTGGCAGTTGGATTATGCAACGTGTAAGTGCGGAACGGATGTTGTTTTATTGTGCAACAGGAACTGTTATCACTACTACTATTGTGTTGTTAGACTTTGGAATTTGTTCACTTATAGCATTATTATGTGGATATGCTTTTGAGGCAATAATGTTTCCTACAATTTTTGCTTTATCACTGAAAGGATTAGGTAATCATACCAAACGTGCATCTTCGTTTTTGATGATGTCGCCAGTGGGAGGAGTTGTAGGTCCATTGTTGATGGGGTATGTAGCCGATACTACTACGATGGTGTATGCTTTTGCTGTGCCATGGGTTGCTTATGCCGTCGTTTGGTTGTATGCTCGCAAAATGTTGTCTGTATCTATTTGCAAAAGATAAAAAGAGAAGAAGCCGGAGAATTTCTCCGGCTTCTTCTTTATAATCTAACTGTTACAGCTTAACCGTTTTCAACCTGTTGCTTCTTATGATATTCCAAGCTTCTTCTTCAGTTCCGCTGAAAGGTCCTGATTTCTCTAATTTAATAGTAGACAGAGCAGCAGCAAAGCATCCGGCTTCTTCGTATGATGCATCTTTATTTCGCATATAAAGGTATCCCAACATGTAAGTATCTCCACACCCAGTTGCATCAACTACTTCTTTAGGAGGATAAGCTGGTATTTGATAGAAATCTCCTCCTGCATAAATGAGAGAACCTTCGCTACCTAATGTAAGTAACACTTCTTTTACGCCCCATTTGGATAATTGAAGAGCCGCAGCCTGGTAATCTGATAATCCTGTCAGAACTTTAGCTTCATGTTCATTTACTTTCAGAATATGAATATGTTTTAAAGCTTCTTCCTTTTCATTCCAGTCTACGGGATATACATTCTCACCTCTTACTTCACGTAAATAACCTTGCGCATCAACAGACAAGATCCCTTTTTTCGATAAAAATTTAATAACTTCTAATGAAAAATCATCTGATAAGAGACTACCCAAATGAAAAAAACGTGCTTCAGTTTGTTGTAACTTCTCAATGGTAAAAGGATCAGCCTTTGCTAATACCCGCTGAGTACGATTATTTTGATTTTCTCCATATGAGTTTTCAAAATACACTGTTTTCCGGCTGGGGATTACCTCTACATTTATTCCCTTTTGACTTAGTTCATCAACAGCTGTATACTCACTGGGAGCAAGTGAGGTGACAAGTTTATAATTTTTCCAATCATTCAGATGATAAATACCATGGGAGAAATAATAAGAAGTACCTCCCGGCATATAAGTTGTTTGTTTAGGAGTTATGATTTTATCCAATGTTATATGCCCGATGCAACAAATATCATTCATTATTAATAACTTTTTCATTATAAAAACGGGTGCAAAGATAGTGCTTTTTAATTTTAGAAAGGAGCCATATTCCTTTTTTTATCTGTCAGGAACCTTTATTTTATTGTCATTTTATACGAAATATTGTTCAATTTCTCCAAGTGCAGCATAAAAAAGAGGTAGTTTTTGCTTATTGTTTAAAACAAAAGTATAACTTTACAGCACGTAATATTACTTTGTTATTTGACAAACTAGAAAAACAAATTAGAAATGGAAAAAATGAATGTACAACCGGCTACCGGAAAACTCGGTGTGCTGTGTGTAGGTTTGGGAGCAGTAGCAACAACATTTATGACAGGTGTCTTGATGGTTCGTAAAGGATTGGCAAAGCCTGTCGGTTCAATGACTCAATACGATAAAATCCGTGTCGGACGTGGAGCCAATAAGAAATATCTTCATTATAATGAGATTGTACCAATCGCAAACTTAAATGATATCGTGTTTGGTGCATGGGATGTATATCCGGCAAATGCTTATGAGTCTGCAATGAACTGTGAAGTTTTAAAAGAAAAGGATATTAATCCTGTAAAAGATGAATTGGAAAAGATTGTTCCAATGAAGGCTGCGTTCGACCATAACTATGCAAAACGTCTGGATGGAAACAACGTAAAGGATTGTGCAACACGTTGGGATATGGTAGAAGAGTTGCGTAAAGATATCCGTAACTTTAAGGAAAAGAATGGCTGTAGCCGTATTGTAGTATTGTGGGCTGCTTCTACTGAAATTTATGTACCTGTATGTGAAGAAGTACATGGAACATTGGCTGCGTTGGAGCAGGCTATGAAAAATGACGATCGTGAGCATGTTGCTCCTTCTATGTGCTATGCATATGCAGCTTTGTCTGAAGGTGCTCCTTTTATTATGGGTGCTCCGAATACTACAGTTGATATTCCTGCTATGTGGGAAATGGCTGAAAAAACTAAGATGCCTATTGCCGGAAAGGACTTTAAGACAGGACAAACATTGGTTAAATCTGGATTTGCTCCGATTATCGGTACTCGTTGTTTAGGTTTGTCTGGATGGTTCTCAACCAATATCTTGGGTAACCGTGACGGACTGGTTTTGGATGAACCTGCAAACTTCCATACAAAAGAAGTCAGCAAATTGTCTACATTGGAATCTATTCTTGTCCCTGAAAAACAACCAGACTTGTATACCGATTATTATCATAAGGTACGTATTAACTATTATCCTCCTCGTAATGATAATAAGGAAGGGTGGGATAATATTGATATCTTTGGTTGGATGGGTTATCCAATGCAGATTAAAATTAATTTCTTGTGTCGTGATTCTATTTTGGCAGCACCATTATGTCTTGACTTAGTATTGTTGAGCGATTTGGCTGCACGTGCCGGACGTTATGGTATCCAGCGTTTCTTGAGTTTCTTCTTAAAGAGCCCGATGCACGATTATACAAAGAATGAAGTTCCTGTTAATCACTTGTTCCAGCAGTATGTAATGTTGAAGAATGCGCTTCGTGAGATGGGTGGTTATGAGGCAGATGAAGAAATCGATTGATTGACTTATAGTAGAAAATTTTTCATGAAATAAGGAAAGAGGCTGTTCCAACAAAAAGGAACGGCCTCTTTTTTATTAGATTAGATAATAAAAAATTCCTCTATATTGAGGTTAGGAATAGAGGAACTTCCTTAATAAGAATCAGTAGATGTTTAAAGTTCTAAGAACTTTATCTTGAAATACTTTTTTTATTCAATGTATTTTGTATAGCGTTGTACAAAATTGCGGAAATTGGGTATGCGCATTAAAATATATTCGAAACAACATATACCTAATAAGGCACATAAGATACCGAGTGTTACGTCGATTATATAATGGTGCCCGGAATATACAGCTGTGAACCAGATACCTATCATGATAAACGCAAATAAAGCTCGTAGCCAGTTACTGCATCGTGCCCGGAAAGAATAAAATAATGCTACAACCATATATGCCGAATGTAGCGATGGTACGGCTGCAAAAACATTAGCATTTCTTCCATATAACCCTTGGAAGACTGTAAGGCCCGTCATTGCATCAAATCGTCCTAAACCGGCAACATCGCCTGGAGTATTTAAAATCGGTTCAAAACCATAATTCATAACGTACCAAGGTGGAGCGGCAGGATGTATGTAGTATCCTGTGAATCCTATTAAATTGACAAACAGAAATACAAGTGCAAAGTGCAGATATGTTTTGCGCTGTCGATTAAAATAGAGTCCTAAACCAAATAAAATGGGTACAGGAACCCAACAAAGATAGAAAATTCCTGCCATAAAATCCATTACTTGACAGTGGTGGATATGGAAGAACTCGTTGGGAGTAAGAATTCCTTCGGCTGTGGCAATACCAAAAATGCTTTTCTCTGTTTCGTATAATCCTCGTACGTCAATTGGATTGACTTCGTAATTAGGTACAATTCTCATCCAGTCATAAGAAATTCCAAATATCGCAAAAGGGAGAAGAGCTACAACCAGCTTCCGCGTAGCTCGGCTAATTAAGAATAATACTGCAATAAAGCACCCCAGTCCTATGTGTTCGGGGCGAATGCCAATGAAGGCTGCAGTTACACTTATCCATGCTATAAGAGAAACGGCTAATATCACTATTTCCCTTGTAGAAGGCTTGTCAGTCATTATTTTCATATATGAATAATGTTATTTTTTGATGAGTTGTCTGCGACTGTATTCAATACGTGCGAAAGCTGTAATGTTGGCAAATATAGCAATGAAGCCCATTGGTATAATTAGAATAAGCATTGGGTCGAAAGATAAATGAGTACTTTGTGTTGCCACGATACCACATACCAGCAGACCTAAGCTTGTTAAAACGACCCGTTCTGGACGTTGCATAAATCCTATTTTACATTCCAGTCCAAGTCCCTCAGCACGAGCGCGTACGTAACTTACCATCAATGAACCAATAAGGGCTGCAAAGGTGATAATAGCTCCTATAGGATAATCATGTCCGATTAGACAAAAGCAGATACCACCTAAAGTAACTAACTCACTGTAACGGTCGAGCACGGAATCATACATGGCTCCGAATGTTGAAGCCATTCCTCCAATACGAGCAACCTGGCCGTCCATCATGTCGAATAAGGATGAACATAAGATGACTCCTCCTGCCCATCCTATTAACTTGTAATAGTCGGCTTCTTGATTTATACCTGCATAAATCAGAAGACAAGCTCCTGCCAGGTTTCCTAAAAATCCGATTGTTGTTACGATATTGGGAGTAATCCCAATTTTAATCATTCCATGAACCAAAGGATTGATAATTTTGTAAATTAATTGCTGGAGTGAATCGCGCAATTTCTTAGCTTGTTTTTTTATTTCCATGTTGGTGTGTGATTTGTTTTATTTTATTTTTTAATTTTTCATTAATATGTGCGTCTTTAAAAACAAATGTTTTATGTAAATTGTAATTCCATAAAATAGCAACTATTATTGATACGCTTATTTTAGCGACGATAAATGCGGTGGATTGGCTTACTGAAATGAAACTATTCTGCAATGTCAGAAATTCTGTCAGCAAATAAGTCCCCCATAAGTTCAGCCCAATACTGCCTATCCATACCAGGATATATTTTATCAAGACAGGTATGGGACTACAATCTTCAGTCTGGAAAGTCCATTTGTAATTAATGGCACAGTTTGTCAGACCTCCGCTGATAGAACCAATCAAAGTAGCATATACATAATATATATGTGCACATTGATTTAATAAGATACTGATCAGGAAGTCGACAAATGTAGCAATTTGTGCAGAAAGCTGAGCCCGGATGAACATAAACAGCCCTCCTTTTTTGCAGAGAGATATGAGTATATTTTTCACGCGCACAAAAATCGGTATATAAGAATTACTATTCCTCCATATATCCCAGAAAGGATATCATCCGCCATGATACCATATCCAGAAGGAAGTTTCTCTGCTTGCTTGATGCCTAAAGGCTTAACTATATCGAAAAAACGAAATAATAAGAATGCTGCAAACATATATCCTATATAGTTGCCGTCTGGTACAGCAAGTAAGGCAATCCATGTTCCCACCATCTCATCTATTACTACACGGGACGGATCTTTTCCCCAGTATTTTTCGGAAACTCCCGATGACCAGATTCCTAAAAAGGTAAATATGCAAACTAATAAAAGAGTGCATTGTAATGTTATGTAATAATCATTAAATAAAGATGCATATCCCCACCAGATAAGTGTAGCAAGTAGTGCACCTGCTGTACCTGGTGCTATAGGACTATATCCAGAACCGAAGCCGCTTGCTATCAGATTATGGAATAATGGCATTTTAGACATGTTTGCTAATTTTGATAATTATACGATTCTATTTTAAATTTGAGTTTACAAAATTACGCTTTTTATCTGAATTGACTTTCCTAAAAATCTAAATTAATTATAGTTAATACTGCATAAAAGACGGTCTATTTGTCGTTTTTATGTCTATTCGATTTGCCTAAAACAATAAAGAGCAGTAATTTCGCCTCTGTTTTGTATGAATATAGAAAAAGCGTATTAAGATTTTTATGGTAAAACGATTACTCCTTATAATGACATTGTGCGTTTGGGCTGTAGGTCTGTGTGCTCAGATTCATGGAGTTGTTATTGATTCCGATACGGGAGATCCAATTCCTTATTTAAATGTTTATTATGATGGAAAAGGTGTAGGTACAATCACAGATGTTGATGGAAATTATTCTATTGCTTATCATCCAGGATGGACAAAATTGACATTTTCAATGGTCGGATATGCTACACAGGTAGTAACAGTTTCTTCAAAGACTTCCGAATTGAATATTAGCATGAAAGCCGACTTGGTCCTTGATGAAGTTGTAGTAAAGCCTAAGCGTGAAAAGTACTCACGCAAGAATAATCCGGCTGTAGAACTGATGAAGAAGGTTATTGCTTCAAAAGAAAAAACAAATCTCGAGCAAAAGGACTACTATCATTACAATAAATATCAGAAGATTACTTTTGCAATGAATAATATTACCACTGATTCATTGCGAGAGTCATGGCTGTTTAAAAAATATCCTTTTTTCCGTGATCAGGTGGAACCGTGTGACGTGACAGGAAAGAACATATTGCCGCTTTCTGTTGACGAAACTGTATCTGAAAAAATATATAGAAAAGACCCGCATTCGGAAAAGACTATTATTCAGGGAATAAATTCTACAGGAGTCAATGAGCTTTTTAATACAGGAGATATGTTGACAACTGTATTGAAGGATGTTTTTCAGGATATTGATATTTATGAAGATCGTTTCCGTTTCTTACAGTACCCGTTCGATAGCCCCGTTTCGGATGCCGGTATCCGGTTTTATAAATTTTATATCATGGATACGGTATATGTAGAACGTGATAAATGTTTCCATTTATCTTTTGTTCCTAATAACTCTCAAGATTTTGGGTTTACAGGACATCTGTATATATTGGCAGACTCAACTTATCGTGTAAAGGAGTGTAAGTTGAATTTGCCTAAGAAAACTGATATCAACTTTGTCGATAACATGATTATTGACCAAAAGTTTGGTGAATTGCCTACCGGTGAATGGACTTTACTGGAAGATGATATGTTGTGCGAACTTTCTTATTTGAAAAAAGTATTGGGGTCTTATCTGGTACGTCGTACGACTCGTTATTTTGATTTCGCTTTTGATCCTTTGCCCGATAAATTATTTAAAAAGAAGGGTGATGAAATTAAAGACGTCAATGCGATGATGCGTGATGATCAGTATTGGAGTCAGTACAGGCAGGAAGACTTGACGAAGTCAGAGAGCCGAATGGAAAGTTTTGTCGATGATTTGACAAAGATAAAAGGCTTTAAATATATCATGTTTGTCTTGAAAGCCTTTATTGAGAACTTTGTGGAAACCAGTACGCCAGATAGTAAGGTGGATATCGGACCGATTAATACCATGATTACTTCAAACTATATTGATGGTCTTCGCTTGCGTGCTTCGGCTCAGACTACAGCAAATTTGAATCCGCATTTGTTCCTGAAAGGATATTATGCTTATGGTTTCAAAGATCAGAAATCAAAATATATGGGTGAAGTGGAATATTCATTCGATAAAAAAGGATATTTGCCACGTGAGTTTCCTAAACACTCAGTAACTTTTACCTATCAGTATGATAACATGTTACCTTCTGATAAGTTTATCAATACAGATAAGGATAATGTGTTTACATCGTTGAAGGTTTGTACAGTAGACCAGTATAATTATGAGCGTAAGGCTACTATTAAATATGAGCGTGAACGTGAGTTTGGCTTTAAGACAACAGCGATGGTACGTTACGCCAATTATGAGCCTTGTGGTGAATTGTTTTATCGTACGATGGCTGGTGAAAGTGCTTTGCAGGCTCAGATAGCCGATCAGCAGCTTCAGGGACAGAAATGGGTGCGTTCTCCATTTAATACGCATGACATTACAGTGGCTGAAGCATCTCTGGCTTTCCGCTACGCGCCGGGGGAAACTTTTGTAAATACTAAGCAGCGGCGTTTGCCTATTAATTTGGATGCTCCGGTGTTTACGCTGCAGCATACTTTGGCTTTGAAGGGAGTATTGGGAGGTGACTATACCTATAATGTGACAGAAGCAAGTGTTTATAAACGCTTCTGGTTTAGCTCATGGGGAAACGTTGATGCTCGTTTAAAAGGGGGGATTCAATGGAATAAAGTACCTTTCCCATTGTTGATTATGCCTGCTGCCAATCTTTCTTATATCATTGAAGATGAGACATTCAATTTGATAAATAACATGGAGTTCCTGAATGACCGTTATGCTTCTTTGGATGTTTCCTGGAATATGCAGGGTAAGTTGTTCAATCGTATTCCTTTGCTTAAAAAATTGAAATGGCGTGAATTTATCGGCGTAAAATGTTTGTGGGGAACCCTGACAGATAAAAACAATCCATTTCTGGAATGTAATAAGAACGATGATGTTCTGATGATGTTCCCTGGACATTATGATGAAACAGGTCGATATAATTATTCTAGTAATGTTATGGATCCTAAAAAACCGTACGTAGAAATTTCGGCAGGAATACATAATATCTTTAAGCTTTTGCATATTGAGTATGTACGTCGTTTGAATTATAATAATCTCCCGACGGCTAATAAATGGGGTATTCGTTTTATGATTCGTACCGTATTTTAATTTTCCTGTCAAAATTACCCGATATGCTAAACTTTTTGTAATTTTGTCATATATTGACTACGAGATATGATAAAATCGGAGATACAAAATATAAAGCTGCGATTTGGTATTATAGGTAATGCCGAAGGCTTGAATCGGGCAATTGATATTGCGATGCAGGTGGCTCC
Source organism: Phocaeicola sp. (assembly GCF_057861905.1). Taxonomy (NCBI): domain Bacteria; kingdom Pseudomonadati; phylum Bacteroidota; class Bacteroidia; order Bacteroidales; family Bacteroidaceae; genus Phocaeicola; species Phocaeicola sp. The sequence goes on from NZ_DBMACV010000026.1 coordinate 34,542, forward strand.
AACAGACTTGTCTGTTTTGGTGACAGGAGAAAGTGGAGTAGGTAAAGAAAGTTTTCCTCAGATTATCCATCAGTTCAGTCGCCGTAAACATGGACCTTATATAGCGGTGAACTGTGGTGCGATACCTGAAGGTACAATCGATTCAGAACTTTTCGGGCACGAGAAGGGAGCATTTACTGGAGCCATCAGCGACCGCAATGGATATTTTGCGGAAGCTAATGGAGGAACGATCTTCTTGGATGAAGTGGGAGAGCTTCCTTTATCAACTCAGGCTCGTCTGTTGCGTGTGCTGGAATCTGGGGAATATATAAAGGTGGGTTCGTCAAAGGTACAAAAGACAGATGTTCGTATTGTAGCAGCCACCAATGTAAACTTCACGGATGCTATAGCAGAAGGACGCTTTCGTGAAGACTTGTATTACCGTTTAAATACAGTGCCTATCAAGGTTCCTCCTTTGCGTGAACGTCCGGATGACATTGCTTTGTTATTTCGGAAGTTTGCTTCTGACTTTGCGGAGAAGTATCACATGCCGGCTATTCAGTTAACAGACGAAGCAAAGCGTATGCTTGTTTCTTATTCATGGCCGGGAAACATTCGCCAGCTGAAGAATATAACGGAGCAGATTTCTATTATTGAAACTAATCGAGATATTACTGCAGATATTTTACAAGGGTATTTGCCTGCTCAAGCAGCTTCCCGTTTCCCTACTTTATTTGGTGGAAAGAATACGTCTAACGGTAAAGGATTTGAAAGTGAACGTGAAATACTTTATCAGGTATTGTTCGATATGCGGCGGGATGTTACTGAATTAAAGAAGTTGGTACATGATATTATGGCCGAACGTGGTGGAACTCAAATGAATCATCCCTCCGAAACCTCCGTTCATTATTTACAGAATCCGGTAGGAGTTGTGCAAGATCCTCCGGTTGTAATGACTTCTGTGCCTATGGTCAATACTTCTGTACCGGCCGTTAATCATATCTCTCCGGTAAAAGTTTCACCCGAGGAAGTTCCTGAAGTACAAGACACAGAGGAATATGTAGAAGAAAATCTTTCGCTGGATGAAGTAGAAAAGGAAATGATTCGGAAGGCATTGGAACGTCATCATGGAAAGCGTAAAAATGCAGCAAATGATTTAAAAATCTCAGAGCGGACACTCTATCGTAAAATAAAAGAATATGGGCTTGATTAAAAAGTATTATAGACTGGTTTCTGTATTGTCGGTGGCTGTTTGTATATTGGCAGCATGTACCGTATCGTATAAATTCAATGGTGCCTCAATCAACTATGATAAGGTAAAAACCATTTCTTTCGAGAATTTTCCTAATCGCTCGGCGGCATTTGTATGGGGCCCCATGGAATCGATGTTTAATACAGCCTTGCAAGATATCTATATGCAGCAAACCCGTTTAAAGCATGTAAGGCAGGGAGGGGATTTGGAATTATCAGGTGAGATAACCAATTATGATGCTTACAATAAAGGTGTTGGCTCGGATGGTTATTCTACAATGGCAGAATTGAGAATGACGGTCAATGTGCGTTTTGTGAATAATACCAATCATGCAGAAGATTTCGAACAGCAGTTCTCTGCAAGTCGTGAGTATAATGCCAGTCAGCAGTTGGCCTCTGTTCAGGAAGATTTAGTTAATCAGATGATTGATGAGATTGTAGAACAAATATTTAATGCTACTGTAGCGAACTGGTAATTTATTTTAAGATGATTCAGCAACGTTTACATGAATGGATACTGCATCCAGAGTACTTGAATAAAGATAGCTTGTTCGAACTGAGAGGGCTGGTAGCTCGCTATCCTTATTTCCAGACCGCCCGTTTGCTTTATCTTAAAAATTTGTTTCTGCTGCAGGATGCCAGCTTTAAGGAGGAATTGAGGAAAAGTGCATTGTATATAGCTGATTTGAGTGTACTTTTCTATTATATTGAAGGAGAACGCTTGGTTATCAAGAAGCATTCTTCGGAAAAAACATTAGCGGAAGAAAATCAGTCATCCGATCGTACCTTGGATTTAATAGACCGCTTTTTATCCGATTTATCGGAAGAACCTGCCATGGATTTGCCTTTACCTTCGGAGGTAAGTGTTGATTATACTTCTATTTTATTGCAGGAACCCGATGATACTTCTACAAAACCGGTAATGCTGAAAGGGCAGGAATTGATTGATAATTTCATTGAAAAATCAGAAATATCAACTACGGGTGTTGTGAAGCAGAGTGATACTTTATTGCAGGAGGCTGGAAGGGATTTGGATGATGATGATAAGAATACAGCTTTAGAGGAAGTGAAATTGCCGGAGGTTGATTCTACAGAAAAGACCTCCTTGACTGATGATTCCTCAGTATCGGATCAGGAAGAAGTAGGCACAACGGAAGCGGATTCGTTAGAACCCGAAGAAGGGCCTGAAAAGCTTGACGATGAATTGGATGAAAGTTATTTTACCGAAACACTGGCAAAAATTTACGTAAAACAGCAAAGATATGATAAAGCTCTCGAAATTATTAAAAAATTAAATTTGAAATATCCAAAAAAAAATGCTTACTTTGCAGACCAAATAAGATTTTTAGAAAAATTGATTATTAACGCTAAATCAAAATAAAAGAAAATGTATTTATTATTTGTTGGATTAATCGTACTTGCAGCTGTGTTAATGTGCTTTGTCGTATTGATACAGAATTCTAAAGGAGGAGGACTTTCTTCTAGTTTTGCTGCCTCAAATCAGATTATGGGTGTTCGCAAAACAACAGATTTCATTGAGAAACTGACTTGGGGACTGGCTATTTTTATGGTTGTAGTAAGCGTTGCGACTGCTTATGTTATTCCTAGTGCCAATGAAGGTTCATCTGTTATAATGGATCAAGCTGTGAAAGAACAGAAAACAAATCCGTTGAATGCTCCTGCAGGATTTGCAGCTCCTCAGTCGGATGCTGCGACAGATCAGCCTGCTGCTGCTCCTGCTGCCAAAGATTCTGCTGCTAATTAATAAAAAATATATTGCAGAATGAAGCGATTCCCGAGAACGGAGTCGCTTTTTTTATTGTCGGAAGTGGAGAATATTATCGATCAAGGCTCTGAAATGAATGTGAGATTCAGGGATAGAATCTGTAACGCTTATCAGATTCCTGATACCATTCTGTATTGGCAACTTGGAAGTTGTATTGTTGAGGGAAAGAAGCGGTAGTCAAGTATATTAGTCGTTTCTGTATTATAAATTACGTATCAGGGAATATGAAATATTGGATTCGTTGGAATGGAAAGGTGCATTAAAAAAGAAAGGAGATCACTCCTTTTGACAGAATGACCTCCTCTCCGATAAATTATGGTAGGAAATATTATTTCTTGAAATATCTGTTGTACAGACCTTCGAAACCTTTACCATGACGAGCTTCATCTTTAGCCATTTCATGAACAGTATCGTGAATTGCATCCAGATTCAGCTGTTTTGCACGAGTAGCGATACGTTTCTTGTCTTCACAAGCGCCGCATTCAGCGTTCATACGTTTTTCCAAGTTAGTTTTTGTATCCCATACGCAATCACCCAGCAATTCTGCAAATTTTGCAGCGTGTTCTGCTTCTTCCCATGCGTAGCGTTTGAAAGCTTCAGCTACTTCAGGATAGCCTTCACGGTCTGCCTGACGGCTCATAGCCAAATACATACCAACTTCTGTGCATTCGCCCATGAAATGGTTGTTCAGGTCTTTAATCATTTCGTCATCGCAACCTTTGGCTACGCCGATAACATGTTCGTCAACGAATTGCAGACCACCTTCTGCTGATTCTTCCAGTTCTTTGAATTTAGAAGCAGGAGCTTTACACATAGGGCATTTTTCAGGAGCTGTTTCACCTTCATAGATGTAACCACATACAGTACAGATAAATTTTTTCATAAGTCAAAAAAAATTTTAGTTATTAGTAATATTTCATTTAGCCTTGTATGGCTATTAATTTCCGTTTTCTTTTCCTAAACATTCCGGACAGACACCTTTATAGTAGTGGTGAATTTCTTCTATCTGGAATCCGTTTTTATTCAGCGATTCGATGTCTTCACTTTCAGATTTCATCGGGATATCATATATTTTTCCGCATGTCTTGCACTGAAAATGTGCGTGCATCGACGTGTCGCCGTCGAAACAGGCATTACGTTCATCGATGGTTAACATGCGCGCTGCTCCATGCTCGATGAATAACTTCAGTGTATTATACACTGTCGTTTTCGAAAGTGTAGGTATATCTTTACATAGCGCAAGATATATCTCATCGATACACGGATGAGTATGATGCTTCAGCAAGTAGTCCATAATTGCAATGCGTTGTACGGACGGCTTAATATTATAGCTAAGCAGATATTCGTATACGTTCATGTTATTTTTTATATTTTGTAATTGTTACAATTTTAATTCTTTGGCAAAGATATAAAGATTTTCTTAAATACCAAAGCAAAGTTAGTTTTTTTATTTTTCGCCTTTCGGTCCGTAAATAATTTCTATCTTTGCAGATATACATTATTTATATAACAACTTATATGAAATATGGTTTTGTAAAAGTGGCGGCTGCTATACCTTTGGTGAAGGTTGCCGACTGCCAGTTCAATGCACAGCAGGCAAGTAGATTGATAATTGATGCCGAATCGAAAGGAGTGCAGGTTATAATTTTCCCGGAATTGAATCTTACGGGATATTCATGTGGCGATTTGTTTGGACAGTCTTTATTGCTTGAACAGGCAGAAATGGCTTTGATGCAAGTCATGAATGAGACTCGTCAGTTAGATATTATATCGATAGTAGGGATGCCTGTCGTTGTTAATTCGACATTGATGAACTGTGCTGTGGCTTTTCAACGTGGTAAGATATTGGGAGTTGTTCCTAAAACATATTTGCCGAACTATAAGGAATTTTATGAACAACGCTGGTTTGCACCTTCTACGGCTCATCCGGATGATGTGATGGTACGTTTGTGTGGTCAGCAGGTGCCGGTCAGTGCTAATTTGATATTTGAATCGGCTGAGTTATGTTTTGGCATAGAAATATGCGAAGATGTCTGGGCTACTATACCTCCCAGTTCTAAATTGGCTCTTCAGGGGGCAGATGTAATTTTCAATATGTCGGCCGATACTGAAAATATTTGTAAGCATCAGTATTTGCGCTCACTCATTGCCCAGCAGTCGGCACGTTGCTTGTCGGGATATGTGTTTGCTTCATCTGGTTTTGGTGAGTCTACAACCGACGTCGTATTTGCGGGAAATGCTTTTATCTATGAGAATGGTACATTACTGGCTGCTTCCGAAAGATTTTCTTTCGAAGAACAGTTGGTCATCAGCGAAATTGACGTGGAACGTTTGCGGAGTGAACGAATGCTGAATACTACATTCTCTGCCAGCGTACGGGCTTACAAGGATTGTCCGGTGAAGCGTATTCCTGTGGAACTTGCCCAGACAGGGGATGAATGTACCTTGACTCGTCCGGTCGAACCGCATCCGTTTGTCCCGGAAGGCGGTAAGCTGTTAGATGAACGTTGCGAGGAAATTTTCTCCATTCAGGTGGCTGGTTTGGCAAAACGGCTTGTACATACCGGATGCAAGACGGTAGTGGTCGGTATTTCCGGGGGACTGGATTCTACACTGGCACTATTGGTGTGTGTGAAGACCTTCGATAAGTTGGGGCTTTCCCGCAGTGGTATTGTAGGTATCACTATGCCTGGTTTTGGAACAACTGATCGTACCTATCATAATGCTTTGGATTTGATGCATTCTTTGCAGGTTACGGTAAAGGAAATCAGTATACGTGATGCATGTATTCAGCATTTTAAGGATATAGATCACGATATGAGTGTGCATGATGTGACATATGAGAATGGCCAGGCGCGGGAGCGTACTCAAATTTTGATGGATTATGCCAATAAAGTGGGAGGGCTGGTCATTGGTACGGGAGATCTTTCCGAACTGGCACTGGGCTGGGCTACATACAATGGTGACCATATGTCTATGTATGGAGTCAATTCAAGCATTCCGAAAACTCTAGTTCGTTATCTGGTTACTTGGGTAGCGGAAACAGGAGTTGATGAAGAATCGCGTGCTACACTTCTTGATATTATTGATACACCTATTAGTCCTGAGTTGATTCCTGCTGACGAAAATGGTAATATCAAGCAGAAAACGGAGGATTTGGTAGGGCCTTACGAATTGCATGATTTCTTCCTGTTTCATTTCTTGCGCTTTGGTTCTCGCCCTGCGAAGATTTTTTATTTGGCGGAAATTGCCTTTCGTGGAGTATACGACAGAGATACAATAAAGAAATGGCTTACGAATTTCTGCCGTCGCTTTTTCAATCAGCAGTTCAAGCGTTCTTGTCTGCCCGATGGTCCTAAGGTTGGTTCCGTATCTTTAAGTCCTCGTGGTGACTGGCGCATGCCGAGTGATGCAAGTTCGGCTTTGTGGCTGCAAGAATGTGAACAGTTATAACTTACAATAAGCGTATCGTATAATAGGCCTCTGGCGGATAAACGTCGGAGGCTTTTTATTTTTGTTGTTATTGATCAGCAGAATAGCCTTAGCGATTGGTGTCTTTTGCATATTGGGGGAAGTAGGAGCTGTAGATGTCTATTGCTGTCTGTTATTTATTAGTGAAGTTTTTAGCAGGGTAAGTCCGGTAGGAGGGAGGAGCAATGCTCGTTCGGTATAATCTGATAGTTGTATTTTCGATAGTATTTTTGTTTACAGGGTGCGTAATGCTTATTTATGAAATGATGGATAGTTCATGTAAATGAAACTCAGCCTATATGTGCGTTTACATTTTTGGAGGTATTTTTATCAATAAGTCGGACTAAGTTGTTTGCTGGAAAATATGTATATGCTATTAATCGGGGAGCTACATTGTAGACACTTTTGATAACGAATAAGATAATTCTCGGATAATCTGCAAAATAAAATTTATAAATTTATGTGAGAGTGAAATATTTTTGCGTGAGTTTGAATCGGTCAACTGGTGAGAAGAATGTGGAACTGAATACTATCGTTCTATTCTTTTTCATATTCTTCTATTTCAGGAGAAAAATCATCTTTTATATTCTTTTTAAAGGCTTTGTTGCTTTTAAGATTTATAATTATTATCCAGTTTTATAAATTCACTTGCTTTTTCAGGAAAAGGTTCTTTTTCCTTTCGGATTTTCTCCCGCTGTTTTGGTCTTGTTTTGTACAAAAAAAATTGTTTTTGCACAAAACTCAAAAACTTTTGTACAGAATCCGTAAGACTTTTGGGTATGTTTTTCTTGGATATTGCTGTCGTTGTTTTTTCCGGATACTGCTGTTGTTTTTCTTGCATGTTGCTGTAGTTCTCTTCGGATGCTGCCGTCGTTTTCTCCGGACATTGCTGTTGTTTTCTCCGTATGTTGTTGCCGTTTCCCTCGGCTTCTGCCGTTTTTGTTTCATGCTTTTGTACAAAAACTTTTGGAATTTGTACAAAACACAATATTTTTTGTACAAAAAGCGGAGAGAATTTCAACATGTCTTTTCAGTTTTTTCCGGATATATTTTATCCGGACCTCGAACTTTTTTGCTTTTTTCCTTGACTATTGCCAATAGAAAGAGCTGTTTCTGAATATCTGACTGCCCTCAAATGGCAGGATTTATCCTTGTCAGCCGTATGTTTTTCATGCCTTTTTCGGGCGGCTTGATAGATTTTTGGGTTTCTTCCTGCTTCTTTTCCTGCATTTTTCTGTTGTCTGCCGACAAAAAAAGCTCTGTTGTTCTTTCATCCGGATCATCCGTTTTCGAGATTTTTTCGCTTCATCGGGATATTTTTTTGTCCAGTGCTGAGAAATTTTTTCATCCCATTCCCGTTTTTTCAGTGCTTTTCCTGAATTCTTTTCGAAGGAAAAGCCTGTTTTTTTCGGCTTCCGCTTCCCGTTTCCGGGCATTTTTCCCTTACCTTTCGAATCATTTTCAAGTTTTTTCCGTACAGTGTGGGAAATTTTTTTCTCCGTATCCATAATTTTTCCACTTTTCTCAGGACTTTCCGGAGGGAATTTATCAGCTATTCCGGCATTTTGGGGTTTCCGGAGCATTCTTTTCTGCCTGTTTTGTACAGGTGCCCGCCGTGTTTTTTCCCCGTCATCCCGATTTTTATCCGGAATCTTTTGCGTTTTACGGATGCTGCTTGCTGTTTTTTTATCAGCCATTCCGGTATTTTTCGGT